>CBFDBV010000037.1:0-17310 GCA_965603135.1 uncultured bacterium | reverse complement strand
GGGATGCCACCCATGATGGGCATGGGCTTCGCGCCGCCAATGTACGGCTACGGGATGAGCCCGATGGGTATGTGGGGCCAACCTGATCCGCAGGCGCAGCTCGACATGCTGAGGCAAGAGGCCGAGATGCTCCAGGCCGAACTCGACCAGATCAACAACTACATAGCAGACCTCGAGAAACAGTGACGCATTGAGCAGCATGGCGATCCAACCCACACAAGGCGGACGCAGCGCAAGGGAGGATGTACAATGAAGGTAGCAGTGGGGTCAACGGGAGACAACCTGGACGCACAGATGGACCCGCGCTTCGGCAGGTGCGCGTACTTCGTGGTCGTGGACAGCGACAGCATGCAGTTCGAGGCCTTCGCAAACGCGGGCGCTCAGGCAGGCAGCGGCGCCGCCGTCAGCGCGGCGCAGGCAGTTGCTGATGCCGGCGCCGAGGCGGTGGTGGCGGGGAACTTCGGCCCAAATGCAACACAGGCCCTTCAGGCCGGCGGGCTGAAGCTCTATCAGGCGTCCGGCCTGACGGTGCGGCAGGCGGTCGAGGCCGTGGCTGCCGGGCAACTCAGCGAGGTCGGCGGCCCCACCGCGCAGGCGAAGAGCGGCATGGGCGGCACTGGAACAGGCGGCGGCGTGGGGACCGGGCGCGGCATGGGCATGGGTGGCGGACGCGGCATGGGCATGGGCGGAGGACGTGGCATCGGAGGCGGCATGGGGCAGCAAGCCGGCGCAGGCGGCGGCCAGCCCGGCTGGGATCAGTCCCAGCCCGGCGCGCCGCAGGGCCAGCCCGGGATGATGGGACCTCAGATGGGACCGATGGGACCTCAGATGGGACCTCAGATGGGACCCATGATGGGACCCATGATGGGACCGATGGGACCGGTGCAGATGGACCCCGAGCAGATGCGCGAGTACCAGATAGGCATGCTCAGGGCCCAGGCACAGATGCTCGAGCAGGAGCTTGACTTCATCAAGAAACAGATCGAATACCTCGAAGAGGGCGAGCAGTAGCAGGCGCCCCGTTGCTGCATCAGACGTCCAAGGGAGGTACCGCCGATGAAGGTGGCTGTCGCGTCGTCAGGCTCGAATCTGGAGGCGAAGGTGGAGCCGCGCTTCGGGCGCTGCGCCTATTTCGTGGTGGTGGACGCGGACACGATGCAGTTCGAGGCGCTGGAGAACCCCGGGGCCCTGGCGGGCACCGGCGCGGGGATCGCGGCGGCACAGATAATCGCCGACGCGGGAGCTGAGGCGGTGGTCGCCGGGACCGTCGGTCCCAACGCCCTGGAGGCGCTCAAGTCCGGCGGGCTCAAGCTCTACGGCGCGGCGGGAGGCACGGTTGCCGAGGCGGCAGGGGCTGCCGCTGCAGGTGACCTGGAGGCGCTCATCTAGTCTACGGCGACGGTCTATCACGAACTTAGGGATGCCAACAGATATGAGTGCACAGATACAGGACAATCCAGTCATTTCGGTAGCTGCGGGCAAAGGCGGCACCGGCAAGACGCTCATCGCCACCAGCCTGGCCGTGGCGCTCAACGAGGTCCGGCCCGGCGGCGTCCAGGTCATAGACTGTGACGTGGAGGAGCCGAACGCAGACATCCTTCTGCACCCGCAGATAACTGAGCGCGTGCCGGTGCACATTCTGGTACCCGAGGTGGACGCGGAAAAGTGTAACAACTGCCGCGAGTGCGCGCATAGCTGCGAGTTCGCGGCGATCGCCGCCATCGGCAAGGTCGTGGTGACCTTCCACGACCTGTGCGCGGGCTGCGGCGTGTGCAGCTACGTCTGCCCCACCGGCGCCATCGCCGAGGTCGAGCAGCGCATCGGCGAGGTGACCTCGGGCTGCACCGAGAGCGGCATTGACTTCCACGCTGGGCGGCTCGATGTCGGCCACCAGCGCGCCGGGCCCGTGACCACGGCGGTGAAGAAGAAGATCCGCGACGACCTCATCGCGATCGTTGATGCTCCGCCCGGGACGGCCTGCCCTATGCAGGAGGCCGTTGATGACAGCGACTACTGCATCCTGGTGACCGAGCCGACGCCCTTCGGGCTGTCCAACCTCGAGGATGCGGTCGGGACCTCCCGGCGACTGGGTGTGCCCTGCGGGGTGGTCATCAACCGCGACCGGCAGCAGTACGATGCGATGGATACGTACATCGAGGAGGAGGGACTGGAACTGCTGCTGCGGGTGCCGGAGGAGCGTGAGATCGCCGAGGCGTACTCCCGCGGCGTGACGCTCGCAGAGGCTTTCACACACTGGCGCGATGACCTGGTGGCGCTGTACGAGAACATATCAGAGCAGGTTGCCAGCCAGCCAAGCTCGATCAGATAGGAGGAGAGCGCGATGCCATTGAAAGACGGAACCGGACCTCCGGGAGGAGGCGGACGCGGACGCGGCCTTGGTGCCGGCGGCGGAGGGCGTGGACGGATGGGAGGGTCGGCGCTGGGCCCGGGCGGCGCGTGTGTGTGCCCCAACTGCGGCAACACCATGCCGCACCAGCGGGGCGTGGCGTGCTTCAACATGAAGTGCTCCAAGTGCGGGGCACAAATGACGCGACCACGGTAAGTTCAGCAGTGAGTTCCACATACTAAGGAGGTGGGACAGATGCCAGGACTAGACGGAAGTGGCCCGCGAGGGATGGGCCCGATGACCGGCGGAGCCAGGGGTTTGTGCAACCCCTACGGCTCGATGATGGGCGGCTATCCGGCCGGCTACGGTATGCCCTACGGCGGCGGCTACGGTACGCCCTACAGCGGCGGCTACGGTACGCCCTACGGCGGCGGCTACGGTATGCCCTACGGCGGCGGCTACGGTATGCCCTACGGCGGCGGCTACGGTATGCCCTACGGCGGCGGCATGGGCATGGGCCGAGGCTTTGGCTTCGGCCGGGGCTTCGGTCGGGGCATGGGCTTCGGCCGCGGATTCGGCCGGGGCTTTGGCCGCGGCAGGTGGTAGCCCGTACGGCGGAGGCTGGAGGCGAGAAGCTGGAGGCTGGCAAAGACACGCAGCGGGGACTGCGCCAGCCTCCAGCGCTCGGTGCCTGCCTTACGCCGGAATCTGAAACGGAGCGTCGAGGAGTCGACCAGAGATGGAAGAGAAGCCGAAGCAACTGACCGTCGTTAGCGGCAAAGGCGGGACGGGCAAGACCACGTGCCTGGCGTCGTTTGTGTCGCTGGCGCAGAACAAGGTCATCGCCGACTGCGACGTGGATGCCGCCAACCTCTACCTGCTGATGCACCCGGAGATAGGCGAGCAGGGCGAGTTCTACGGCGCCAAGGTCGCAATCCGCGATGAGGACAAGTGCACGAAGTGCGGGGCCTGTGAGGAGGCCTGTCGCTTCGATGCCATCACGGTGGACGAGGTGGACGAACTCGCCTGCGAGGGCTGCGGGCTGTGCACGCTTGTGTGCCCGTTTGATGCCCTGGTGCTTGAGCCTATCGTCTGCGGCAAGTGGTACACCGGCGACAGCAAGTACGGGCCGATGGCTCACGCCAGGTTGCTGCCCGCTGCCGAGAGTTCCGGCCGCCTGGTGACCCTGGTTCGGCAGAAGGCCGAGGACCTCGCCTTCGAGCACGAACTCCCGCTTATCCTCATTGACGGCCCGCCCGGGCTGGGCTGCACCACCACCGCCGCCCTGGCCGACGTTGACATGGCGCTAGTGGTCACCGAGCCGAGCCTGTCAGGGATGCACGATATGAGCAGGCAGGTGGATATGATCAATCACTTCGGCCTGCCGGCAGCGGTCCTCATCAACAAGTGGGACATCAACCCGGAGAACACACAGTCCCTGCGCGAGTACTGCGCGCAGCAGCAGTTGCCGCTGATCGCCGAGATTCCCTACGACACCACCGTCACCGACGCGCTGGCGGAGGAGACGCCGCTGGTAGAGTACAACGACGGCCCGGCGGCACAGGCGATCAGGGGGGCGTGGGATCAGCTCGCAGAGATGCTGGCGGGGCTGTGAGGTCGTAATCAGCTACTAGCTGGTAGCAGAAGGCGAGTGGCACGTGAGGCAACCCTCAGACGCAGAGATACAGCAGAGACAGCAGCAGATGGCGGAGCAGGACGAGCGCATCCGCGACAAGGCGGCGCACATCAAGCACAAGATCATGGTGCTGTCGGGCAAGGGCGGCGTGGGCAAGAGCACCGTGGCGGCTAACCTGGCCTGGGCGCTGGCCGAGCAGGATAACCAGGTCGGGCTGATGGACGCCGACCTGCACGGGCCGACGATTCCGCTGATGACCGGCCTCGCCGGCCATGTGGCTGTCAGCAGCGACCAGGCGATCCAGCCGGTGGACCTGACGCCCAACCTGGGCGTGATGTCCATCGGCTTCATGATCCCCGAGCCGGATACGCCGACCATCTGGCGAGGGCCGCTGCGCGCCAACGTCCTGCGGCAGTTCATCGCGGACGTCGGGTGGGGCGCGCTGGACTTCCTGGTCGTTGACCTGCCGCCTGGCACTGGCGACGAGCCGCTGACCATCGCGCAGGCCCTCGAGGATGCCGACGGCGGCATCATCGTGACCACGCCGCAGGAGGCCAGCCTCTCGGACTGCCGCAAGGCCATCAACTTCCTACGCAAGGTCGGTCACAGCGTGCTGGGCGTCATCGAGAACATGAGCGGCTTCGTGTGCCCGCACTGCGGGGAGCGCACGGACATCTTCTCGGCTGGCGGCGGGGAGCTGATGGCGGAGCAGATGAACGTGCCCTTCCTGGGGCGGGTGCCGATCGTGGCGGAGATCGTTGTGCTCGGCGATGAGGGCAAGCCCCTCCTGGGGCCCGACAGCCCGGAGGCGGTCCGCGAGGCCTTCGAGGCAATCGTACAGGCGCTCCTGGCCGAGATGGCAGATACGTAACCCAAGGAACCCAGGATGACAGGTGGCGGATACGAACACCTCTACGGCCCGGTGCCCTCGCGACGGCTGGGGCGCTCGCTGGGCATTGACATGGCCCCGTACAAGACCTGCTGCTTCGACTGCATCTACTGCCAGCTCGGCAGGACGACGAACCACACGATGGAGCTGGCCGAGTACGTCCCCCTCGACGAGATGCTCGCTGAGGTGGAGGCCTGGCTGGAGGCGGACGGCGACGCGGACTACCTCACCTTCTCGGCCTCGGGCGAGCCCACGCTGCACTCCAGGCTGGGCGAGGCCATCGCGCGAGTCCAGGAGCTGACGGACATTCCCATCGCGCTGCTGACCAACGGGGCGCTGCTGTGGATGGAGCCGGTCCGCGAGGCGGCGCTGCTCGCCGACCTGCTGATGCCCTCCCTGGACGGCGGCACGCCCGAGGCCTTCCGGGCCGTCAACCGCCCCTGTGAGGGGCTGAGCCTGGACCGGGTCATCGAGGGCCTGGCGCGGACGGTCGCGCAGTTCGCGGGCGACACGTGGCTGGAGGTTATGCTGGTCAAGGGCGTAAATGACTCCGAGGCCGAGCTGCGCGCTATCGCCCAGGCCGCCGAGCAGATCAAGCCCACCCAGGTGCAGATCAACACGGTGGTGCGCCCGGTGCCGGGCGGCGGCGCGGAACGGCTGAGCGACGAGGAACTGCTGCGCGCGGTGGAGATCCTCGGGCCGACGGCGCAGGTGATCCCCTCGGCGTGGGAGCATGGCGCGCCGGAGGGCAGCGAGGCCAGCGACGCGGAGGTGCTGGCGCTCATCAGCTACCGCCCGTGCACGCTCCAAGACGTGGCCCGTGGCCTCGGGATGCACCCTAACGAGGCCATCAAGTACGTGGACCATCTCCTGACCAGGGGCGCGATCCGTAGCGAGGCCAGGGACGACGAGACCTACTACGTGCGCGCCGACTTCAGCGCGTGACGCCTCCGGCTGCAGTCACTCATCCCGGCGATTGCCCACGCTTGTCCAGGCCAGGTAGTACTTGCCCTCCCCGTCCACATGCGTCAGCCGCATGACAACGAGCGCGTCGAAGTCCCAGCCTCGCTTTGCAGGCACATACTCCCACCGCGTGCCGACCACCAGCGGCACCCATTCATCCCTCTGCTCAGGGCACTCGAACTTGGACAGGACCGAATGCTCGACGATTCCGTCCTCGCGCTCGGCTCGGTATGCCACTGGCCCGACGCCGCGCGCCAGCCAACAGTACTTCTCGCCACACTTCATCTTGTTCAGCTTGCGCTGTCGTGAGTCGTCCTCGGCGTCAAGCGGCGACTCGGTTGTGGTGGCGCGCATCAGCAGGCAGTTGTCGAAATCGCCCGCCGGGGTGCTGACGGAGACATCGTCCGCCTCGATCCAAATGCGCGTGTGAGTTGGGTTGGCGGTGTAAGAAGAGGTGTCCTTTTCTTCCTCGTATCCCGGTTCAGGCCCCGTGAAGGGCAGCCACTTCACCTGCCACAGCAGCCAGAAACCATTGGTGAACTTCGCCATTTCCTCCTGCTTGCCGCTGTGACATGAGGAACCCGGCTGGCTTACATGGACGAGGCGCTCATCATCTACTTGAGCTACGTCGCACCCCGCGCCCCACATGACGCGTCGTTCCAGGTCGAGGTCGTCGCCAGTCAGCTCCCGGAACTCATCCGTTGCGTCAAGACACGCGTGCCACGCGCCGTATGCTACATCCTTGAGGGCAGCGCGGGCCTGATCCAGGAACTCGAAGCCTCGCTCGAACTCGCCGTCGGCGATGCGGTGCCAGCCGTGGAAAAACAGGCCTTCGGCCACCCTCTCGTGCTGTCCGGTCTCTTCCCACCACTCAAAGCATCGCTGCAACAGGGCATCCTTATCCTCTTGAGTTAGCTTGTGGTCGTGAAGCGCCAGTTGATAGTTGTAACGAGTGGTCGCCTCGAGGTCCCCGGCCTCCTCACAGAGGTCACGCGCCTCCAGGATCGCCTCCAGCCAGCGGTCCTTGTCGGCAAAGCGGGTCGCCCTAGCCACGACATTGAGGGCCTCGACGCGCAGGGAGCGCGCCTCCTCCTCATCACCCTCAGGGTCTCCGAGCTTCTCGAGGACCTGCTCCGCGAGGGACCTCGCGGTCGCCAAGTCCTGTTGCTTGACGGCTTCCCAAGCCTCCTCCAGGCTCTTGCGCAAGTCTTCCAGCGATGGCACCGTCGCCTGCTGTTCCGGCGCTTGCTGACCGGGAGGGTCATCCTCAGCAGCACTGGCGGCCGGGGTGTTGTATCCGAACGGGAAGACGAGGACTGCCGCGAGGACGGCGACAATCGTAGTTCCGACGCGGGTCTCGATGCGAGGTAAGCCTTTACGCCTGCGCATTGTTCCCACCACCAGATGTCTCGAATGTCGCGCGCGGACAGTTTCTCCACAGCACCTACTCGCACCTGCGCGAGACAATCTCGCACGCGTCTCTGACCGTGCACACGCGCAAGCGGTCAGGCCAGCGGGGCTGCGTCAGGTGGGGCAGGCTTCCAGCCTGCCGGCGGGCTGGAAGCCCGCCCCACGCCGTGAGCTACCCGCCGATCCTGCCGGTCAGAAGGCCGGACGAGTCCGCGTCCAGGTACACGATCGTCGCCGGATGGGTGCGCAGCGCAGTCGCCGGGCACTCGTTGCCGATCGGCCCCTCCAGGGCAGCCTTGACCGCGTCCGCCTTCTGCGGCCCGGGCACGATGCAGAAGATCTGCCGCGAGGCGCAGATGGCGGGAATCGTCATCGTAATAGCTCTCGTGGGCACATCATCCAGCGAGGCATAGCGCTTCTCGGGGTCCGGGTCATCCTTGTAATCGCGGTATTGCTGCTGAACCGACTTCTCGTCAAGCTCGATGACCGCGTTCATCTGATCGGTGAAGAAGTCGGAGCCCGGCTCGTTGAAGGCGATGTGCCCGTTCTCCCCGATGCCGATGCACGCGATGTCAATCCCGCCGGCCTCCTCCAGCAAGTCGTCGTACGCCCCACACTGCTCCTCCGCAGTGCCCGGCATATCGGCCATGAAGTAGATCGTGCCAGGATTGACGGCATCGAAGAGGTGAGTCTTGAGGTACACCTCAAAGCTGTTCTTGTGCCCGCGCGGCAGGTCAATGTACTCATCCAGGTGGAACGCGACCACTTTGTCCCAGGGCAGGTCCGAGGTGCCGCGCAGGGCCTCCACAAAGTCATCCTGCGAGGGCGCTGCGGCGAAGCACATGGTGACTGCATCCTTCTCGGCCGCCACGGCTTTCATAGCCTCCGCCACGTCGGCGGCAGCCGCCGCACCCATCTCGCCGCGGTCAGCAGAGATCTTCACGTGCATGGACATCAGTCTTTCCATCGGTATCTTCTCCTTGCGTCTGTTCTGATAGGGCCGACACCGTCTCACCCCGCCGAACGCGAGGTTATCTGGCGGGATAGTTTCGGCGCGGGGGGGCGTTTCCCCTTCTGCTAAGGGAGAATGAGTGGCTGAAACAGGGACATTCGAGAGCGGAGGTCATCCCCTCCGCCTGGGAGCACGGCGCGCCGGAGGGCAGCGAGGCCAGCGAAGAGGACGTGCTGGCGCTCATCAGCTACCGTCCCTGGACGCTGGCGGATGTCGCGCGCGGCCTGGGGACGCACCCCAACGAGGGCATCAAGTACGTGGACCATCTCATAGCTGAGGGCGCGATCCGCACCGAGGTCAGGGGCGAGGAGACGTACTACGTCCGCGGCGACTTCAGCGAGTGACGCCTCCGGCCGCAGTCACTCATCCCGGCGATTGCCCACGCTTGTCCGGGCCAGGTAGTACTTGCCCTCCCCGTCCACATGCGTCAGCCGCATGACAACGAGCGCGTCGAAGTCCTCCGCCGGTTCCGCCGGCACATACTCCCACCGCGTCCCAACCACCAGCGGCACCCATTCATCCCTGTGCTCAGGACACTCGAACTTCGACAGGACCGCATGCTCGACGATTCCGTCCTCGCGCTCGGCCCGGTATGCCACCGGCCCGACCCCGCGCGCCAGCCAACAGTACTTCTCGCCGCACCAGATCTTGTTTCTCTCCGGTCGCTGCGCGTCACCGTCGGCGTCGCGAGGCGATGGCGTCACCATGCCTCGCACGAGCAGACAGTCGGGGAACTCGCCGGCCGGGGTATTGACCGACACGTCGTCCGCCTCAACCCAAGTCCGAGTGTGAGTAGGATTGCCCGTGTATGAGAAAGTGCTCTTCTCTTCTTCATAGCCCGCCCCGGGCCCTGTGTACGGCAGCCAACCAGTCCACCAGAAGAGCGAGAAACCGCCAGCGAACTTCGCCATTTCCTCCTGCTTCCCGCTGTGACATGAGAAACCCGGCTGCCCGTGGTGAATGAGCCGCTCGCCCTCGACCTGCGCCACATCGCACGTCCCGCCCCAGGCCACTATTCGCTCCTTGTCGAGCTGTTCGTCGGTTAGCCGCCTGAACTCGTCGGTTGCGTCGAGGCAAGCATGCCAGACGTTGTACGGCTCATCCTGCATGGCATCCCGCCCCCGATCCAGGAGATCGAACCCGGCCTTGAACTGGCCGCGGTCAATGTGGTGCCAGCCATAGAAGAACAGCGCCTGGCCCAACATCACTGCCTGGCCGGTCTGCTCAAACAGCTCCAGGCAACGCACCACGAGCGCGTCCTTTTCGGTTCGCGTGAGCTTCCCGTCATGGAGGGCGAGTCCGTACAGGTGGCCGCTGATAGCCTTCGCGTCCCCCCTGTCCTCGCAGACACGAATGGCCTCGCGCGTCGCCTCGCACCATCGGTCATGGTCCGCGAAGAAGGCAGATCGCTGAACGACACTCAGCGCCTTCAACCGCAGCTTGCGGCGCTCGGCCTCGTCACCTTCAAGTTCTGAAAGCTTTTCCAGCGCCTCCTCAGCGACCGACCGCGCGGTGCCTCCTTCTCGGTCCTCGAGAGCCTCGCCGGCCTTCTCCAGGCTCTTACGCACGGTCTCCAGCGTGAACTTCTCGTCCGGCGCGCTCCCCTTCAGCGTCTCCTCGGTCATCGCAAGCACCTCCGTCGCCAGCTTGTGCCTCGCCCGCTCAATGCGGCCCCTGGCGGTGCTGAGCGGTACGTCAGTGAGCTCAGCGACCTCTCTGTACGTGTAACCGTCCACCAGGAACAGCGACAGGGCGAGGCGATTGTCCTCGGGGAGGGTGGAAAGCGCGCGGCTCACCAGGTCGCGGATGGCGACGCTCTCGGCGAGGTCCCCCGCGAACACCTCTGCCGGATCGAGTGCCACCCACTCGCGCTCGGGCTCCCGCAGCCAGCTCAGGGCGAGGTTGCGGCAGATGCGGATCACCCACCCCGGGAAGCTCGCGGGGTCTCGCAGGCTGCCGAGGCGCTCGTACGCACGCACGAAGGTCTCCTGCGCGAGGTCGCGCGCAGTGTCGAAGTCCAGCACCATCTGGTAGGCCGTGGCGAAGACGGCGTCCTGGAACTTGCACACCAACTCGGTGTAGGCCTCGGCGTCTCCGTCGCGGGCCTGCCGGACCAACTCGGCGATCATGCCGCTTTCGACCCTCCATCTACAGGACGCACCAGGCCCACGAATCTCCACGTTTCCGGGCCCGGGTCTTGCGCAAGATCGGTGCTGTGGGTCGGCTTGGCGCAACGGGGCCGATGGCGTCAGGAGACCGATGTCCGTCCTTCGACCATCTCACACGCATCCCGCACCGTGCATACCCACGCGCGCTCGGGCTTGCCCGCGCAATGCGCCAGCAGCGCGGGCAGCATCCGCATCTCGGGGTCATGCAGATAGTGCGAGTACGGGTGCCAGCAGATGATCGCGAGCAGCCGCCTCTCATAGGCGAAATCCACCACCGCCAAGTTGTAATCGATCCACCTCTCCAGTGCGTCCGCGGCCGTCCAGGGGCAGCGCCAGCCCTCAGCCACGGGCGTGTGACCGTGCTCCACGCGCCAGGTCTGATAGGCCTCCTGGTCCACGCATTGCAGCGTGTCGAAGAAGCTCCGGTCGGTCCAGCTCTGGATCGGCAGCTCGATGAGGCCGGTGTCGTAGGCGTACGGGACGTCCGCCGAGGGGTTGGCGACGGCGGCATCGTAATCCCCCGAACGCAGGCGGTCGCTGTACTCGCAGCTCACCCAGCGGAAGCCGTTATCGAGGATGATCCTTTGGTTCTCTGCCCGTCCGCGCAGGCCGTCGGCGTATCCGCCCGGCCCGCGCAGCACGGTTGAGGTGTGCCCCAGCCGCTCCTCGAACAGGCCGTTGGTGCGCGCCAGCTCCTCGTCAAGCAGCTCCAGGTCCTCGGTGATCAGAGGCGCGTGGGAGTAAGTGTGCGAGTCGACCTCGTGCCCGCGCGCCAGGATCTCCCGCAGGTAGCCCACGTCCTGGTTCTCCTCCAGGCCGTTGCCGATCTGAAAGAAGTGGAGCCTGGCCCCGAACTGCTCGGCGGTCTCGCACAGGCGTAGCATGTACTCGGCCAGGAAGGGCGCGGTGCGCCCGTGGCAGACGCCGTCCGGCGCGTAGCCGCCGGCCATGTCCGTGTCATAGCTCAGCGCGATGGCGCAGCGCACGCCGTCGGGGAGGGTGATCTTCACGGGCGTCTGGTCGGTCATTGATTCGCTCCACTGAACGGCGGGAATCGCGAATCGGCAAACGACAGCGGCATGGGCCGGATGGGGCCCCCGATCCCGCCGACGCGGGATCGCACCCCATTCGGCCCCTCCATTCAACGGCACCGCGCGTCCTGGCAGGCGACCAGGAACTCGGTCAGCGCGATGGTGTCGCCCCAGTGAGTCTCGAGGTAGCGGATGCCCCAGCGCGTGGCGATGCGCTCGTCGAAGGTGTCGGGGCACTCGACGCCCAGCGTCCCCTCGCGGATCAGCACCACCCGGTAGCCCAGCCCGAACATCGGCCCCATCCCGCCGGGCGCATTCAGGATGCACATATCGGTGGCGAAGCCCGCGTAGATGAGGTTCACGATCCCCCGCTCGCGCAGGACGCGGTCGAACTGCGCGGTCTGATGCACCACCGGCTCCTCAGGCAGCGGCGCCACGACCTCCGGGAAGTCCATCTCGGCCAGGCCCGACTTCTCCGCGTAGTCCACGCCGTGTGAGCGCTCCAGGATGGACTTGCGGTGGCCGGGGATGGCCTCCTCGACGGGCTGGCCGGCAGCGGGGTCGTCAGCCTGGCGGCAGTACCAGTCGGGGTAGCGGCGAGCGATCACATCGGCCTGCACGTGGCAGACGGCGAGACCGCAGGAGCGCGCAGCGTCGAGCGCCGGCTGGATGGCCTCGCGCATAATGCGGTAGGCCTCGGCGGTCGTCTCGGGGTAGCCCATCCCCACGCAGAAGTTGAGATCGAGCGGCGGGCCGTCCGGGCAGCCGATGTTCCAGCAGTGCAGCGACACCAGCGCAGTCTCCGCCAGCGGCAGCGCCAGCGGCTCCTCCTCGTAGCCCGTGTCGGTGATGGGGATGCTCCGGTAGTGACGGCCCGTCAGGCAAAGCGTGGCAGCCATGAGCCGGCCTACCTCCGGTTCGCCTGGGCGACTTGGCGGACGATGTGAGCCGCCAGCTCGCAGTGCTCCGGCTGGTACTTCTCACAGAAGGTGGACCAGCGAATCCAGGTCTGCAGGAACTCCCAGGCGGTGGGGCAACTGTCCGCGCCGTAATGGTACTCCCGCGAGGCCGGCGGCATCGAGTAGGGGTAGACCTTGTTGCGGGCGTTCTGCTCCAGGAAGGTGCAGGCCTCCGGCATCAGGTAGTACTTGCCCATGCCCGCGCCGGGGATGCCCGCCTCCTGAAGCTGCTCGGCGAACTGCTCGGTGGTGCACGTGAACTCCTTGGGGGCAATGCTCATCCCGAACATCCAGGGCGAGTAGACGTTCATGTAGTCGGGGATCGGCAGGGGGGTGACGCCGGGGACCTCGGCGACCAGCTTGCTGAGCAGCCGGATCATCTTGTCGCGTTGGGCCACCTGCTCGCGGATGATCTCAAGCTGACCCAGGCAGATCGCCGCCGTGCACTGAGCCATGCGGTAGGCGTAGCCGGGGGCGGTGTGCCTGCGGCCGAAGTGCGGCTCCTGCTCGGCGCCGCGGCTCTGGCCGATGAAGCGGATGCGCTCAGCCAGCTCGTCGTCATCGGTGATCACGCAGCCGCCCACGTCCGAGCCCATCGTCTTCTCGGCGTCGAAGGAAAAGCCGGCGGCCTTCGAGAGCGTGCCGGCGTAGCGGCCCTTGTACTCGCCGAAGACGGCCTGGCAGGCGTCCTCGTAGACGATCAGCCCGCGCTCCTCAGCCAACTCATTGATGGGGTCCATGTCGCAGATGATGCCGGTCTTGTGCACCACCAGGATGGCGCGCGTGCGGTCGGTGATGCAGGGCCGGATGGTCTCGGCGCTCAGGTTGACCGTCCCTGACTCGGTGTCCGCGAAGACCGGGATGAAGTTCTCCCTTAGCAGCCCCTGAATGGTGCCGTAGTCCGTGACGGGGCTGACGATGATCTCGTCGCCGGGGTCGAAGTCGAAGGCCGCAGCCAGCACCGCCAGCGCCGGGGTGCATCCGGGCGTGGCAATGCAGTGCTTGACGCCGTACTCCTTCGCGAAGGCCGCCTCGAAACGCCCGACCATGTTGCAGGTCAGCCCGCTGTCCACGACCTCCTGGAGGTACTTCATGCAGTTCGGCCCCATGGTGCGCGGCCACTGCGTCGGCAGCTCGCCGACAGTTCCCTCATAGGCCGCCGCGCCGTACTTGGCGCTCTCAGCTTTCACGCTCATCGCGGGTCACCTCGAGTTGACGGAGCGCATCGCCCTGCCCTGCTCACCGGCAGAGGGTTCGCCGTCACTGCCCCATGTCCTGCCTGCGCACCGCGAGAGGGAATGGCGCCGTCCACAGACGCCCGGTCCCGATGGCCGCGGCATAGCCTGCGTGAGCCACGACCACGGCCCGAAGTGCAGCAGGAAGGACGCTGGCGCTTCGCGGCGAATGGCTCCTCCGTGACGCGACAACAACGCAAAGGAGGCACACGAGATGAGACGCATCATGGTGGCGGTGGCCGTGCTCACGGTCGCGCTGGGACTTATCTCCGTTGCGCACGCTGACCTCACATATATTCTCAAGGGGCATGGGGAGGTGACGCCGCCGGTCGAGGACCCGGAGGTGCCCGCCGACAGTTGGCAGCGCGCGTACCTCGCGGACCACAAGTGGCGGCGGGACCAGTTCTTCTCCGATCCGGCCGAGGGCGGCGACCCGGTCATGTCCGTGATCAGGCTCGACGAGGACGAGCTGAGCATCACGCTCGACTGGGAGAGGAAGAAGGCGTACATCGTCAAGGACGAGTTGTTCGAGCAGTTGGCCGAGATGATGGCGCAGATCGAAGAGGTGCTCAAGCAGTTGCCGGCCGGCACCCCCATGCCGCCCGCCGCGCAGGCGTTCCTCAGCGCCACCAAGCCCGAGGTCACCGTGCAGATCGAGGGGCCACTGGCCGAGGGCACCGTCCTCGATCTCTCCTGCAAGCAGTACAGACAGGTGGTGGAAATCAAGGACCAGGCCGAGGGCGGATACTGGGGGCATACCATTGAGACCACTGAACAATGGCTCACCGAGGACCTGGAATTCCCCGAGGCGGACCGAGACATCGACTCCTGGGACGCGACCCGGCACGGGGAGATGTATCGGCAGGCCTACGATGAGGCCATCGCCGGCCTCGACATGCCAGTGGGCTTCCCGGCCAAGGTGCAGGGCGTGACCCAGGACCTGGTGGCCAACACGCAGACCGTGGCGCACTGGGAGATGACCAGCTACAGCCAGGACGCGCTTGACGATTCGCTCTTCGAGGTGCCCGAGGGCTTCACGGTACAGGAAACCGGCGTCCAAGACGCCCTGACGCCTCCTGCCAAGGGCGAGGAGTAGGCAGTTACCAGCCGATGCCCCTTAGTCCCGCCCCAGCGGGACTAAGGGGAACACGGGAGGTCAGAGAATGAGAGGCATCATGACGGCGTTTGTGGCGATAGCGCTCTGCTGCACGGTGGCCCTGGCGCAGGGGGAGGACGCGGACATCGGCATCACGCTGATCATCACGCCCCAGGCGACCTACATAGGCGGCTCGGTGACCATCAGCGGCGCCACTGCGCCCGCCCCCCAGAATCCCAATGTGACTGCGACCTTTACGCCCCCGGGCGGCCAGGGCGATCCGATCACCGTTCACTGCCCCATCGATTCGGCGACCTACGAGTACCAGAAGACCGTGGGGCCCCTCAACATACCGGGGACCTGGGAGGTCAGCGCCCGTAGCCCGGTCACGCAGCTCGGCACCGCCACCGGCAAGGTCATCGTCGAGCCACCCGCCGCGGCCGCGAGCACCTCAGTCCAGGGCGTGAAGGAGGGCCTCGACGAGTCATCCACCTTCACCGCCGAGGCCGAGCGGATCAATGCCGCCTTCACCGAGCTTCCCGACAAAGAGGAAGCCCTGGAGAAGATGGCCGAACTCGATCAGAACCTGCAGGGCTGCAGCCAGGCGATGGGCGGTGTCTCCGAGGCGCTCAACGACATCAACGGGGCCATGGACGACCTGGCGGCCTTCCCCGAGATGCAGGAGACGATGACCGACCTGGCCTCGCAGCTTGAGGGGCCCGTCCGCGAGATGGAGTCGGTCACGCAGGAGTTGCAGCTCACGCGCGAGCAGATGAATAACGCGCGGGAGTGGTGCCGCCGCTACCACTTCCAGAAGTACGGCTTCAAGTTCGTGCTCAAGGGCGTGCAGTTCGCCTTCACCAGCAGCTTCAGCATCAAGGCCTGGGCCACGGACAAGCTCAAGAGCACCGTCACCGGCGTCCGCGACAAGCTGATGGATGAGGCGGTAATGAAGATCATGGGCCTCAGCGCCGACCAGGTGAAGAAGGCCCGCAGCGCCCTGGCCGTGGTCGAGAAGGCCGAGGAGGTCATCAAGACCCACCTCGATCCGAACGGCAACTTCAGCAGCCTCAAGAAGGAGGCCATCTTCAAGGCCGGCGACTGGCTCATTGACTGGATCTACTCCAAGGTCGGCAAGAACTGCCGGATGTACGATGCGAAGGTCAAGGGCAAGTTCTACTGCGAGTATTACACGAAGCGGATGGTCTACATGGTCGCGGAGTACCCGTGGGAGGGCGAGCTGAAGGTCTTCTTCAAGAAGCGCGAGGTTGGCTCGGACATCGTCAAGCTCAAGGGGCAGATCCAGGGCAGCTTCGGCTGGCGCACCGGCAAGTTCTTCCCCGAGCGCACCTGCATGGATGTGCCGGGCATGACCGGGACCGGCTTCTGCGTGCCGCGACCCCCGTTCATTGACCTCTGGGACTTCGTCATCCTGCTCGAGGGCGAGGGCAAGCCGCACAGCATCGAGCTGGAGGTCAAGGAGGTCCTCAGCGACATCGAGCGGCTCAAGTACATGTTCGTCGGGGTGCTCTGGTCGCCGTATCAGGTGGTCCCGACCGTGGACTTCCCGAAGATGGATGTGCCCGGCGGCGAATGGTTCCTCACCCGCGTGACCGGCGTCTCGAACCCGGACAAGGATAACTTCGAGATCCCGCTCAAGGTCGAGGGCGATAAGGTACTGATGAAGCACACCTTCAAGCGCACGATGGACTACCGGGAGAAGAACGAGTTCCGGGCCTTCCTGAGGATGGAGATAGACGGCACGGAGACGGGGATCTAGCACCGACGACTCCGCGGGTTGACTGCCCGCCGGGAAGTTGCGCCTGGCGGAGCGTTGGGTTATACTGGGCTGTGCTCCTGAGCTAGAGTGAGCAAGGAGGGAGCACGATGGACGCCGAAGGGCAGCAGTCAGCTACGGTCCGCGTAACTGAGGGCCAGTCAGAGCGTCGTCTCCGGCGGCACTTCCTGCCGGCGGTCACCTCGGTCCCAGGGGTGGACTACGTGTACGTGTTCCGCGCCGCAGGCACGCTGCGCGTGAGAGTCCTTGTTGCCGATTTCTGGGGGCCCGAACGCCTCGGTGTGTACGACGCGATAGAGGACTTCGCCGACAGGTTCGACGAGCCGACCGTCGACTTTGCGGTGCTCCCGACGGGCGCTGAGCCCGTGCCCCCCGAGGAACGGGACGGCGTGGCGATATGGTACAGCCGCCGCTCCAGATAGCCGCTCTTCCCTTATCATGGCATCCTTCCACCACGACCAGGCTCGTCGCAACTACCGCGTGTTTCGTCTCCTGAGAGACAGCGGCTACATGGACTGGGCCACGACCGCCCTCTTCTACACCGCCTTGCACTGCGTTGACCACTGGCTGGCTCAGATCGCTCGGCCACCGACCAGCCACGCTGAACGTCGCAATTCCCTCGTGCGTCTGGCTGTCCCTCGAGAGGGCAGGGAGGCGTACCAGGCACTGTACGATCTCTCCCTCATTGCTCGCTACACGCAGTGGTCGGGCCACCTCAACAGGCAGCGCCTGGACGAGGTTCACGACCGGGAGTACAGCATCGTCT
>CBFDBV010000036.1:0-17389 GCA_965603135.1 uncultured bacterium | reverse complement strand
CGCACGCTCGGCGGTGATGTCCAGGGGAATGAAGAGCAGAGGGTAGCGCAGACGCTCGTAGTCGGACCACTGCTTGCGGAAGAGGCTAACCAGGCACAGGCCGGTGCCGAAGAGCAGCGTCAGGAAGACGGTCCAGGTGCCCAGCGGCACGAGCCAGGCCTGCCACGGCACCACGCCGCCCTCGCTGCCCTCGTACATCGTGCGGATGACCTCGGTATCGTGCGGGTAGAACCATTGCGGCAGCTCGGCGGCGAGGTTGGCCGTGGGGTGCTGGGGCGTGGAGAAGTAGACGGGGGCGGTGATCCAGGGCAGGAGCATCTCGATGATGCCGAAGGTCACCGGCGGGACGGCCAGCACCAGGAAGGCGTAGATGGCGAGCAGTTCCTGCCGGCTGAAGGACCGCCGCGCGCCCAGCCGGGCCAGCAGCGGCCGCAGGGCCATCAGCAGCACCAGAAACATCAACGCCGGCACCGGCGGCACCGAGCACAGATAGACCGGCGCGTACAGCAGGCCCGGCGTCTGCACCAGGCTGGCCTGGTGGATCCAGGCCACCGAGACCACGGAGAGCAGGATGGCGATCACGATGGCTCGCGAGGTCACGCCGCGAATCAGCCCTTCCCGCGCTCCCTCAAGCACGCAGAGGCTTGTCGTCGCTCATTGCACACCGGCCGCAGGTCGCGCCTCGCCCCAGTGCAGCACGCCGTCCTCTCCCATCTCCTGGAGCCACGGGATCAGCGGCGCCTCTCTGTCAGTGCGCGTCTCCGGCAGCAGTTCCCCCTCGATAGTGATGTTCTCGGCCTTGCCGAGCACGTGTTTCTGGTCCTCCTGGACGTCCAGGAAGGTATTCTGCGCGACCTGGATGCTGTGTGGCATGCAGCCCTCAACGGGAATGCGGTTGTGCTCGCCGTAGGCGATGGAGATGGCAACGAGGGCGCGGAAGTCGGTGACGGTTCGGAGGTTGCGGAAGAGGTTGCCGCGGATCAGCCCTGAGCCATCCCGAATGCCGACCCCGTGGCGCAGTTCCTCAAAGATGTTGCGCTCAACCACGAAAGTGCCGTCCATGCCCGGATGCGTGTCCACCGCGCAGAGCTCGTAGTGACTGAGACCGTTGCTGCCAACCCGATTGTGGATGAACTCCCAGTGGGTCTTCCTGAAGCCGGGCTTGTGCAGGTACTTCCCCATGCGCTTGGGGCTGCTCCAGTCGAGCGCGCCGTTGGAGGCCAGTGAGTGCCGATTCTGGCTGAAATCGTTATCGGTGATGAGCACGTATGCCCCCGAGTAGATGACCACGCCATAGCCCAGCCCGTCGCGCAAGTTGTGGTGGATGTGGCAGTGGTCAACCTGGGCCGAGGCCTCGCTGCTGAAGGTCGTCGCGTAGCTGAAGCCCAGGAGCTCGCAGTGGTCTACGCGCGCGTTCTTCACGCCGGAGACTACGATGCCGTGGGAGTTGTTGTCCGTGCTCGTAGTTGTGTCAGCGCCCTGGAGCTTCAGGCGGGTAAAGCGCGCGTGGTCGCCCGCCGCGCGGAACAGGTGGGTGTCGCTGCCTTGTGTTCGGATGAGCGTTCCCGAGCCTTGACCCAGCACCGTCAGCGCACCGGGAACGGCTACCGCTGTGTCGAAGACGTACTCCCCGGCAGGCAAGAAGACCACCGGGATGCCTTCGTCGGCCGCGCGGTCACAGGCGGCTCGCACTGCCTCGGCGCTTCGCCCCTCGACCATGACGCGCTGGGCGAGCCGGGCCTTCTCGGCGTCGGTCAGGGGCACATCCGGACCGACGGAACCGCGCGGCCCCACGGCCGACATCTCCGTCTCATCGGCGCTCGCTGTCTGCGCCGCTGCCGTGACAGCCATCAGTGCCGTGAGAGCGAGGATGGCAGCCATCCTTGACGGCCACGATCCGGCCATCGCGCCTGCACCTCCCGGTCTCTCGTCGCGTCCGGCGGGAGTTCGTCACCGTCGGACGCGGGCCTTCTGTGGTGCGAGCCCCTACCGCCTGCCGCGTGGGAGCCAGGCAGGGCCGTCGTTACTCCTGCTGTCTCCCCACGAACGCGCGCATCGGTATCTCGAAGGTGTCGCTCCCGGGCACGATGCGGGAGATGGCAACCTCGTCGCCGTCAGCCACGCCCTCCGTATCGGGCACCTGCAAGGTGCTGAAGTAGTGCAGGCGCCTGCCGCGCTCATCGAGGACGCCGACGCTGCCGCGCCGCTCCAGCTTCCCCAGAGGCTGCAGGCCGGCGTTCGCGAGGTGGTAGACGTAATAGTCCACCGGCGAGCCGACCAGCACCGGCGGCGGCTCGACCACCAGGCGCGTCGGCTCGGCGTCCCTTACCAGCACGACGTTCTCCAGCAGCTTGGGCATGTGGGCGAAGACGACGCGCTGAGTTCCCCCCCGCGGCGGCTCGACGTGGGAGATGGTGAAACTCGACCGCCCGCGGCTGTGCTGCACTATCAGTACCTGACCGGCGAGCCGATCGCCCGCCGGCAGCGGCGGGTCGGCTCGGATGAGCAACGCGAAGTCACCAGCCCGCATCCCCTCCACCGTGCCGGTCCAGCAGGAGGGACCGTCGCTTACCACCTCGAAGTCGCGGACGCGCGCCGAGGTGCCCCGGACCACATAGAGCCAACTCGGCTCCCCCGCCTTATCGAGCGAGGCCGCGCAGAAGCGCCCCGCCGTCTGCACCACGGTATCGCCGTCGCGCAGTTCGACCGGGTCCTCGTGCAGAGAGCTGACCACGTAGTGAGTGCCGCCGTCTGTCACCACCTTGAGGGCAACGACTCCCTCGGGCGCTTCGAGCCGTTCCACTGAGCGGATGAAGGGCTCGGAGCGGTACGGCTCCACCACGGCGACGAACTCGTCAACGGCCTCGGTGTTGGAGCGGCGCACGCGGAGTTGAGTGATCTCGCGGCCGAAGTCCTCATTGCGCAGGAAACGCTGACCCGGCGCGCGGCCCGCGATGATCCGGCTCCCCGCTTCATCGAGCATCCACAGCCGCAGCGCGACCTCGTGATCGCGCTCGACCGGCCCCTTGTGCCCCTTCTGGTAGCGGTCAACCTCCGACCAGGTGGCAGTGAAGGGGCCCGCCGAGGTCCCGACGCTCAGCCGGTCAACGTTCCTGGAGCCGTACTTGCCCGGCGTCTTGAAGGTGAAGCCGCTGAGGTCGTAGAGCGTCTGGTCCTGATCGCCGACGGACTTGAGGGCGACGCCCTCGGTTGATAGCTCCTGGCCGTGGCTGTGAAACTGATAGTCGTGCAGCGCGCCGCCGCGCGCGCGGCACACGTCCACCACGTAACCGTCCTCCTCACCGCACCGGACCAACGCTATCGTCCGCTGATAGACGCCGCTCTCGTCGCCGAGGCCGTCCTTGAGGTCGGCCGGGTCGCGCTCAGCGACCTCGACCATCTGGACCGTTGAGCCCGCGTCAAACAGCCCCAGGTCGCCCCTTAGCGGCCGGGTGGGGTAGGGGCTGCCATCCTCGCCCCGGATGATGAGCGAGTTGTGCGAAGCGAAGGTGCGGATCCACTTCGTGGTCAGGTGGTGCGCGGAGCCCATGTAGCCCAGGTCCGAGGCCAGCTCGTGGCCCTTGGCGTATACCATCAGGCTGAGCGGGGCCTCGTGGTAGTGCCCAACGACCATGGAGTAGTCGAGCGCGGCGAGCATCTGCCGCCGGCCCTCGCCGCAGCGCAGAATCGCCTTGCGGTTATCGTGCAGGAGATGGCTGGGAAGCGTGAAGGCTTCCTTCAAGGAGACCTCGATGTCCTCGCCCGCGCGGCGGAGGTCCAGGCAGCTTCGGTAGGGCTCAGGGACGCCGCCGCAGTACTTCTCCACGCGCGCGGCGTTAGACAGCCCGAAGCTACCGCCGTGGCACGAGTCCTCGAAGGAGATGTAGAGCCCGTCGGGCATCAGGCAGTCCATCAGCCCCAGGCAGCGCCGATACCGCAGCATCCCCAGGAGGTTCAGCCCGCCGAGTTCGGCGTCGTAGTAGGGCGCCGACCTATCGAACTCCCCCTTCATCCCGTGCAGCTTCTCGGCGATACCGGAGACCGCCCAGGTGCCGCCCGCGTAGGTGGGAGAGCCCTCCTTGCCCATCCCGTCGCCCGAGGCCATGTTGGACCAGAAGTAAGTGATGTCCTGGGCGACCTTCTCGATGATCTCGTCGTCTCCCAGCATCAGCCCCAGCTTCAGCCGCGGTCTGAGCGAGGAGGTGAGCAGGTTGTCGCCGCCGCTCTCCAGGTTGTACGGGTGGACCTCGTACTCGATGAGCCCGCGCTTGAGGTAGGGCTCCTCGCACGATGACTCTGCCAGGCGCGCCCGGTCGCCCGCCTGGGACACAACGACGCGCTGGGCCAGCCTGTGCAGGCCCAGGCGCTCCTGCTCGGGCGCGTACGAGTCGCGCAGGAGGCAGGCGGCCTGAATCCACGCATCCACGAAGCTCGCGCGCAGGTTCCAACTGCCGAAGTAATAGGTGAGCGCCGCCGTGCGGTCTTTCGCCTCGAAGTGGTCGGCCCAGGCCGGATCGCCGAGCACCGCGTCCCTGGGGTAGACCATGGGCCGGAAGCCCGGGTACGGCCGATAGCGCCACTGGCCCTCCTCGGCGCGCAGGAAGTCGCAGATCATGCCGCGGTACTCGTCAGGCGTCATGCCGTTGGCCGCGGCCAGGTACTCGTCGCCCAGGTGGGCCCGCCCGAGCAGGAGCATCATTACCTGCCCCTGGTGCGCGAAGCCCTCGGCCAGCTCGCGGCGCGGATCATCCGCCGGCAGGAGCTTTTCGCAGACCTGGTAGGCCTCGGCAAGCCGGCGCAGCACGCCCGTGGTGATCCTTTGGATCACGTTGCAGTAGCACTTGCCCGTGAAGTAGAACGCGCGCGTGTCCGTGTAGCCGTGGCAGACGCCGTCCCAGCGATCCCAGGGGATGCCGCGGTGGGACCGGCTCCACTCGGCGTCGTGGTCGGCGCGCCAGACCTCGTCGGTGGGCATACAGCCGGCGCCCTCGTCGGGGTAGCGCGGGTTGGGGTACTTGAAGTGCTCGCGGCCCTCCTTCTGGCAGTACGGGCAGACCAGGTGCCAGGGGTCGTCCGCGCTCCACTTGAAGTCATTGTAGTAGCGCACCAGGAAGGGGTGGATGGGGCAGCAGACCGAGTAGTTCCCGCGCGGCTCGAACTCCGGGAACAGGTCGCGAAGCGCCTCGTCGGTCAGGTGCGCGTAGTTCTGCGCGCCGGCGATTATACCGTCCACGCGGGTCTTCGCGTTATCGTCGCCAGCGGCGTAGGCCTCGGCAAGCTCCTCGATGGGCGTCTCACCGATGAAGATGCGGGGGCGGTCGGGGATGACCACGCGCTTGAGGGCCTCGTCCGGCTGCATTGGCGCCCCGGGGATAATGCTCACCTCGTCAACATACAGCGTGCCCAGCTTCACACCCGGCGGCTCCCCCCTGGGAGCCGCTCCCCTCGCCGCCGCCCCGCCCTCGGCCTTGAAGCCGTAGATCTGGAACTGCACGCAGAACCGCTTGGCCTCACCACCCACCACCGCCGTAGCCTCGTAGTGGGTCCACTCCTCGTTGGGCATGGTCTTGCCCAGCAGCCCGGCCCCGCCGCGAGCATCCGCGGTGGCCTCCTCGGTTGACCAAGTCTTGATCCCCACGTTGACCGGCCCTGCGTCCCCACACATCCACCAGCTTACCGTGTAACGCGTAGGGAGGCCGCGCTTGAAGAAGCGCGCCTCCGGCGGGGGGACGTGGACGTAGGCGTCCGGGCCCGTGTAGCCGTTCGAGTCCCCCTGCACCAGGCCGACATTGATGTAGTCCTCGCCCTCGCGGCCTTTTTCACTGCTGGGCGCGAAGGCCTTCAGCCTGATGAACGCGCACTTGCCCTTGTGTCCGTCCTCGGCCTGGCCGATCTCCGCGCTCGCGGCGCCGCCGTAGAGATTCCAGTGCGCCAGTCCCGCCTGGGCGGGATCAGCCAGCTCCTCCGCACCGCCATTGAGCGCCATGTTCTCCTGCGCCAAGGCACGGCCGCCCACAATGAGCGCAAGCGCGGCGATCGTCAGCAGAGGCCTCTGCACTTCGCGTACTCCCTTCCACGCGCAACCGCCCGACCGAGCGCTATGCTTCGCCGATGGCGACCGGCGCACCTGCGCCCGGCCGCAGCCACGCACGGCAGCATCCAGCTTCAGGTGTACGGGGTTGGGACGACCCGAGCCCCTCTCCTACCCCAGCGCAGGGCTTGCCCTGCGTGCGGAGCGCAAGCGCTCCGCTGGGATAGGGGAAATGCGGCCCCCTCCCCCGCCCATGCACCCGAATCTGGATGCTGCCGCCACGCACCCCTCTTGCCAACAGCGCTCCGATAGGCTATATGGAGGCCAATCAGGAGGTGGTCACCGTGCCCCACTGGTTTGAGGACGAGAGCTTCTGGTCTACGTGGAAGCCCTCCATGTTCGGCGAGGAGCGATGGGAGCAGGCGAGCGAGGAGGTGGACTACGTACTGGAGTTGCTCAACGTTCCCGAGGGGGCCGAGATTCTGGACCTGTGCTGCGGGCCGGGCAGGCACGCGCTGGAGCTGGCGCGCCGGGGATACCGCGTCACCGGCGTGGACCGCAGCGAAGACTACCTGGCAGACCTGCGCAAGAGCGCCAACGGAGAGGGCCTGGAGATCGAGGTCGTCTGCGAGGATATGCGCCGCTTTCGCAGGCCCGAGACCTTTGACGCTGCCATCAATCTCTTCACCTCGTTCGGGTACTTCCGGGACCAGGAGGACGACGTGCGCGTGGCGCGTAACCTCTTCGAGTCGCTGCGCTCTGGCGGCAAGCTGTTGATGGAGTTGATGGGCAAGGAGGTGCTCGCGCGCATCTTCCGCCCGCGGGGCTGGTGCGAGCGCGAGGACGGCGCCATCGAACTCAGAATCTGCGAGGTCACCGAGAACTGGACCTGGATCAAGAACCGCTGGATTCTGGTGCGCGACGGGGAGCGGATTGAGCACAAAGTCGAGCACCGACTGTACTCGGCGGCGGAGCTGCTGGCGCTGCTGGAGCAGGCGGGCTTCTCGGACTTCGAGGTCTACGGCCACCTGAGCGCCACGCCCTACGACCAGCAGGCAAGACGCCTCGTGGTCCTGGCGCACAAGCCGGCATAGAAGAGCGTCAGGCTCCTGACGACATACGGCAAACGGCGATAGCGACG
Organism: uncultured bacterium; assembly: GCA_965603135.1. Lineage (GTDB taxonomy): Bacteria > Armatimonadota > Zipacnadia > Zipacnadales > UBA5352 > CBFDBV01. The sequence goes on along the minus strand of CBFDBV010000036.1, from coordinate 10,217 downwards.
CCCGGCGCGCGTGGGCCCTGGTGCCCCTGCGGTTACCGGCTGATGACTGCCGCCTCGCCGGCGAGGAGGTGGCCAGCCACCTTGCCGTCCGCGTAGGTGAGCTTCCCGCCCTTGCCCTCGGGGATGCTCACCTGCCAGCCGTCGCCCTCGAGCCCCTCGATGCTCAGCCTGCGATCCTCGAACGCGAACACCGCGTAGCCTCGCTCGCCGATCCAGAGACTCCCGAAGTCCGTCGGGCGGACTGCCCTGATCTCCCCAAGCGCCTCGTCAGCGGCGTTGAAGATGCGGTTGCAGCGCGCCTGCTCGCGCACAATGGGATCGTCGGCGACGGTCAGCTCGCGCACATCCGCCATCATCGGCGCCCGGAAGGCCACCAGCCGGAAGGGCTCCAGGTAGATGAGGCTGTCGGGCCCGTGGGCGTACATACTGGAGTTGAACAGGCAGAACTCCCGCCCCTCGAAGGGCCCGCCGTACTTCTCCTTGCGATACCAGAACGAGTCCAGCGCCAGCGGGTGCATCCCCTCCACCCAGAAGTCCAGCCCGGCCTCGCGCACCTCCCTGAAGTACTCGATGCCACGCTGCACCACCGGCTGCGGCTCCTGCTCGGCATAGTTCACGCAGTCCATCGCCGGCGCCAGCGAGTCGAACCACATCCCGTCAATCCCGAGCTGCTCCTTCAGCTCCTTGAGCCGGTTCAGCGACCAGTCGTACCAGCCTGAGCGCAGGCTGAGGTTGACGAGGCTGCCGACGCTGAAGGCGGTGCCGTCGCGCCTGCGCTCGTACCATTCGGGGTGGGCCACGACGAGCGGCGCGTGCCGGTTCCAGAACGTGATGCGCCAGTAAATGAAGCACTCAATGCCCAGCGAGTGCGCCTTGTCAATCAGGTACTTGGTCGCCGCGTACTTCTCCGGGTGCTCGTCGGGGTCCAGCGGGTGCTCGGGGTTGGCGATGCTGCCCAGGTCAAGCCGCCGGATGCCGCGCTCGGCGACCAGCGGCACGAAGTAGTCGGCGATGTCACGCAGGTTCAGGTCGCGCCCCATCTTCGCGTTCCTGCCGCGATAGGCCCCGCCCGTGCCGAGTGATTCGAGGCGCATCTGCCCGCACGGCAGCGGCCGCGTCTGCGAGACGCCGTACTTGCGCGCGTACTCGCCCTTAATGTGGTCGTAGAGCTGCGTCCAGAGCCCCCGCGAGAGCTGCTGCTTCGAGAAGAGCATCCACTGAATCGGCGTCGAGATCGTCCCCCGCCGTCGGCCGATGACGACGCGGTTGTCGAAGTACACGGCGTCGCGGCCCTCGTGGATGACTGCCCTCCCGCGTATCTGCGTGGGCGCGTCATAGTAGAGCAGCAGCGTCCCCTCCTCCCCGCCGAGCACGTGGAAGGGCTGCCCGCTGGCGAAGAAGCTCCAGGCATTGTGCGGGCCGCTGTCGGCTGTGATGTCCAGCGGCATCTCGTGGTATCCGCGCGGCTGCGAGTAACACGCCAGGCGCATGGTGCGGTCGTCGGCCACGGTCCCCCCGATGCGCCAGGGGTACTTGCCCATCACGCTGTCAATGAAGTGCTCGCGACTGATGACCTCGTAGCGGTCCCCGACGCCCGCCCAGCTCCGCCCCTCCATCTGCACCGTGCGCGGGGTGAAGCTCCAGCGCAAGGTCGCCGGTGCGGCCTCAGTCTCCAGCTCGAAGACGAAGGTGACGCTGCCGCCCTCGCCCCGCTCGCACGTCTGATAGGTGTACTGCCTGGCGAGCAGCTTGCTCTTCTCGATGGGTTGCTTGAAGATCTGCGGCTCGGCGGCGCCCGCTTCCAGGTCCACGATCAGGTCGGTGGCCTCGGTGCCCGAGGTCGCGATCAGCGGCTGTTCATCCGCGGGCTCGGCGGTCAGGCTCGTGCCATCGGGCGCCCGCAGTTCCACCTGCGCGGTCCTGTGCATCGTCAGCCGCACACCGTTGGCGAAGGTGACCACCACCGCGTCAGCGCCCTCCTCGATGGCCGCCGCCTGGGTGATGGGCTCCTCGACGGGCGGGATCGGCGCAGCGGGGTCGAGCGTGAGCGTCGCCTCCGGCAACGTCGCCGGGTCAGGGAGGTGCGGCTGCTCCGGTGGCGCGGCGCCATGCCAGCGGCCGCCGTAGGGCGTCGGCTCGCGCGGATCGGGCAGCGGCGTCTTATCCGCGAGCGCCAGGGCTTCCATCCCCGCGGCCCAGCGAGCGGCCTGGGCCAGCAAGCGCGGCGCGCACCGCCAGCTCACGAACTCTCCCCCGACGTTGCCCGTCCAGGTGGAGTTCATCAGCACCGCCTGGCCCGCGCCACACGCATTGCACAGCAGGAAGGGCACGCCCGCGCCTGCGACCTCCTCGGGCACCATCGCCAGCACCTGCGCGCCCTCACGCACTTGCACCTGATAGAAGGTCGTCTCGTTCATCTTGAAGCCGAAGCCGGGCCAGGGGAAGGTTATGTCGGCGAGGACGGGGTGAGTTGCGTCCGTCGTCTCCGGGAGGAAGTGCCAGCCGCGGCCCCCCTCGCCGATGTCGGCGGCGAAGCACTCTGCCAGCACGGTACCCGCGACCGCCGGCGCCCAGGCGACGATGCCGCCGCCGCGGTTCACGTACTCGCGGGCCGCGGCCGCCTGCGCCTCGCTGAGCAGGCCCGCGCCCGTCTGCGGATTGAGCGCGCCTACGAAGATGGCCGCGAAGCGCCCCAGGCCATCGGCGGTCGCGGGCAACTGCTCGATGTTGACGGCATCGAAGGCCGCCGTCGCGATCCCCTCGCGATTGAGCAGGTCAATGATCTGATGAGACGCCGGGCTGGTGATGTTGTCGCCGGTGATGAGCGCCACGGCGAGCTTCGCCGCCGGATCGCCCGGCTGAAGGCCGTAGGGCTTGACCTGCTCGGGGCGCGTCGGCTTCTGGGTGTGCAGCCGCACCTCGTCCACCAGCGCCCGGCCCGTGCAGCCTGACAGGCGAAAGCCGAGCACCACGTAGACTGCCCCGGTGGGCGCGCTGCACGCCAGGCTCTCCTCGTGCCAGTCCCTCGATTCCATCGTGCCGGCCGAGTGGGCCCAGGTGAGGTAGGCGGCCTGGTCGTAGAAGTGGCAGGTGATCACGAACCCCTCGCCGCCACCGGGGCCGGGCCTGAGATCCTCCAGCTTGACCTTCATCGCGATGGACAGCTTCGCGCCGGGCGCAAGGGGGATGCGTTCGGCCGTGCTCCAGCCCGCCTTCACGTCCGGCTGCGCGGTCTCGATGGACACGCACCTGCCGCCCAGGGGGCTCTCGATGTGGTCGAGCTTGACGCCATCGCCCTTGATGACGGAGCGCTTCCAGCCGGCGGGCGCGTCCCCGTCAGCGCGCTCGAAGCCGGGGTTAGGGGCGCGGTTCGCGGGCTCCTGCGCGACGCACATTGCGGCAGTCAGCAGCAGGCCGACGATGAACGCGTGACGCTGCCCCCTCACGTGCATCCTCCCTCTGCGGAGATCATCTGCATGGCCGCTCCGTCTCCTCGCGCAACTTCTCCCGTGTGTCTCGCGAACCTTCCTCGAAAGAGGGCAGGAATCTCAGGCCTGCGCGTGGAACCTGCAAAAGTCGCTGGGCGTCTACCGTGCAGGCGTTTGAGCCGAGCGCACAGGGGGCCTGTCCCCGTAGCCTTGGCGAAGGGGAAAGCGGTCGCAAGGGAGGGTGAAGTATGGTCAGGCGGCTCGTCGTGGCAGTAGCCGTGTGCGGCACACTGTTTGGCCTTATGATTGTGGCTGGGTGCGGTGGCGGAGGTGGCGACCAGCCCGGGCCCCCGCCGGTGCAGAGTTCGTCCATCAAGGGCTCCGTGGACGACGGCGCGGGCGGCAACTACGAGGTCCTGCTCGATGGCCAGCCCGTGCCCGGCGCTATGCAGGCCGATGACACCTTCGAGATCAACGGAGTGCCGCCCGGGGAGCACCGGGTCGCCGTGGTTGAAACCGGAGGCATGGCGGGCGGATACGTCACCGTGGCGGTGGAGGTTGGCGAGGACGTAGAGATCCCGCCGATCGTTCCCGAGTTGGGCGGTCAGATCGTCGGCATCGTCACCGTGCGGGACGATGACGGTCTGCGCCCGTTGGCCGGGGTCGAGGTTACGGCTCAGCCGGCCATCGTGATACGCGCGGCCCAGGGCGAGGACGGAGAGCCTGATATCTGGCCACCCCCTGACCTCCCCAGCTTCAGCACCTTCACCGAGGACGATGGCGCCTACCGGATTCGAGCCGTCCCCGAGGGCGAGTACATCGTCACGGTAGCCGCGCCGGAGTACGCTGAGAACTACCAGTGGGTATGGGTTCAGGCCGCCCGGACCGCGGTAGCGGACTTCGAGCTGCGTCCGGCGATTGACCCCGGCGTAGGCACAGTGCGCGGCTGCGTCATGGGCGAGACCTCCAACGGTCTCGAGCCCATCGAGGGCGCCGTGGTCTGCATCTGGAGCGACGACATCTGGCGCCCGTCTGTGTTCGTGCCCGGCGGGGATGACGTGGTCTCCTACGAGGGCGGCGAGGAGAACGAGGGCAGCAACGGGGGCGAGGGTGACGAGGGCGAGCCCGGCGACGGCTTCCCGGAGCCGCCGCTGACCGATGACATCCCCCCACCCTGGTTCAACGACGTCACCACGCTCACTGACTCGCAGGGCCACTACAGCTTGAACGCGCCGGCGGGCTACGCCAGCATTGACGTCTTCGCCCCGGGCTACGAGCCCATGTGGGAGGAGATCGTCATCCAGGCGGACGAGGTGCTGGAGCGCAACTTCACGCTCGAGCCCTGGGACGAGGAGTGGCCACCCCCGCCCGGGCCGGAGCCGATCCCGGGGCCGGAGCCCCGGCCAGACCTGCCCCCGAGCGCGCCGGCCCTGTAGCGGAGATGGCGGCGACTGTGAAATAGCGAGGAGCGCCGACCTCAGTGCGAACGCTGGGAATCGTGCTCGTGGGGTTGGCGCTCCTGGTCCTCGCGAACCTCTGGGTGCGCCAGGGCGCGCTCATCACCCTCAGTTGCCAGGTAGCGATGGCGGTGCCGCCGGTGCCCGCGCTGGCGGCGCTGCTGCTTATGCTGCCGGCCGCGCGTCTGCTGCGGCGGGTGGGGATCGGCCGCCGCGAGATCATCGCTGTCTACTGCTTCCTCACGCTGGCCGTGGCGCTGACCTCCGGCGCCGCGATGCGCTTCTTTCTCCCCTCCCTGCCGACGCCGTTCTACTTTGCCACCCCCGAGAACAACTGGGCCGAGTTCCACGACCTCATCCCCACCTGGCTGGCGCCGCGCGACGCGGACGTGGTGCGCGACTACTTCGAGGGCTCCGACACCGGCGCGGTGCCCTGGGGGCCATGGCTCAGGCCGCTCGGCGCCTGGATGCTCTTCTTCGTGGCCTTCTACGGGCTGCTGATGTGTATCATCCTCATCTTCCGCCCGGTCTGGGAGGAAGACGAGCACCTGGCATACCCGATGGCCGAGCTGCCCCTGATGCTGGCCGGATACCGCAAGGAGGCCCGAGGCCTCTGGCTCAACGGCAGCTTCTGGATCGGCTTCGGCCTGATCTGTGTGCACACGCTGCTCAACATCCTTAACGCCTTCAACCCGGCGGTCACCGCCCTGGGCCTGGAGACGAACCTGGGCAACCTGCTGCACGAGCGCCCTCTCACCGCCCTGCGGCCGCTGGTCTTCCGCTACCGCCCCCTGATCCTGGGCATCGGGTATATGATGCCCAGCGACATCGTGGTCTCGACGCTGCTCTTCTACTTCGTCTATCTCAAGGGCCTGCAACTGGGCGGGGCGATGGCCGGGGTCAGCGTCCCCAGGTTCCCCCTCTACCGCGAACAGAGCACCGGCGCCTTCGTGGGGATGGCGCTGATACTCATCTACGGCGCACGCGCCCGCATCGCGGAGGTCTTCAGCAGGCTGGCGGGCAGGGGCGAGGGCTCGCCGGTCCTGCCGGCGGCGACAGTTGCGTGCGCGGCGGCGGTCTACCTTTTCTGGCGCGCGGCGGGGATGAGCCCGGCGGTGATCCTGGCGTACTTCTCCGTGATGATCGCCTTCGCCCTCTCCTACGCGCGCGGGCGGGCCGAGACCGGCTACCCGCACCACTGGATCAAGCCCCTCGACCAGGAGCGCAACGTCCTGATCAACTTCCTGGGCACCAGGGCGCTCGCCCCGCGCGGCGACACGCGCACTCTGAGCCTCCTGTCAACCACGCACTTCCTGTCGCGCGGGTATCTGCCGCAGCTTATCGCCTTCCCGATGGAGTCCTTCCGGATCGCGCGCGAGGTGAAGATCCCGCTGCCCCGGATGCTGCGCCTGATGATGCTCGCCGTCATCTTGGGCGCAGCGGTGAGCTGGTGGATGCACGTTTCGGCGTCCTATCAGTACGGGGCCAACGTGCTGGAGGGAGGCACCACCAGCGGCGGTCAGCGGGTCGCTCTGATGCGCAGCTCCTACGACGCCCTGGCCGGATGGATGCGCGCGCCAGAGGGGCCGAATCCTAACGAGATGACCGCGACGGGCGCAGGCCTCGTGATAGTGCTCTTGCTCGCCGCCCTGCGCCGCGCCTTCGTAGGCTTCCCGCTGCACCCGATGGGCTTCCTGTTCTCGCTCACCGGTGCCGGGGAGAACGGCTGGCCCATGCTGCTGCTGGTGACGATCGTCAGGACCATCGTGTTGCGCATCGGCGGCATGAGGCTGTACCGTCAGGTGCTACCGTTCTTCATCGGGGTCATTGTGGGGCACTTCTTTGCGGCGGGCTTTGCCTGGAGTCTGATCGCCAGCTACGGCGGCGAGGGCTTCAACAAGTACCCGATCTGGTTCTAGAGCCCCTTTCAGAACCTACCGTAGGGCGGGCTTCCAGCCCGCCAATGCCGTTCTCGACGGTTATCAAACAGCTTCGTCCGTCTGCCCAAATTCGGGGGACACCACACTTATTTCGCGTCGGCTGTGGGCTTGCGCCCGGAATTCAGTTTCCCCGCAAGTTCCGCGCCGTCAGCGCCACCCGTGTTCATCCAGCGCCTCGACCATCGCCAGGATGTTCTCGGGCGGCACGTCCGCCTGGATGTTGTGCACCGTGTTGAGCACGTAGCCTCCGCCCGGCGCCAGGTCATCTATGCGCCGCCTCACCTCATCCTTGACCTCCTGCGGCGTGCCGCGCGGCAGCACCTGCTGAGTGTCTATCCCGCCCCAGAAGGTCAGCACATCGCCGAACTCTCGCTTCAGCCGCGCGGTGTCCCCCATCTCCGCCGCGCTCACCTGCACCGGGTTCAGGATGTCAATGCCGGTCTCGATCACCTCGGGCAACAGATCGTACACCGAACCGCAACTGTGGAAGAAGATCTTCGCCTGCGGCGCCAGCTTCCTTACCAGCCCGAAGTACTGAAGGTATCGCGGCCTGAGCAGCTCGCGGAACCACTCGACGCGGATCGCCGGCCGGTCCTGGTGCCCGAGGTCATCGCCCAGGTAGAAGATGTCCGTGTACTGCCCGACCGCCTCCAGCACCGCCTGCGCGTGCTCCAGCTTGATGCGCAGGATGTTGTCCAGGACCGCCTCGGTCACGGGCTTGTTCGCCACCAGGTTCGCGTAGCCGTCATTGAAGCCCTGGAGCCACAGGTCCAGCTCCAGGAAGCCCGCCCCGTAGCCGCCCACTATCAGAGCATACTCACCCGCTTCGCGCACCTCCCGACAGACCTGCACCAGCTTCTCCCGATCCAGGTCCTCCAGCGGGTCCGGCCAGTCGTGCGCCTCCACGTCCGCCACGGTCGCGCCCTCCAGCGGGTGCGCGCACATATCGTAGTAGAGGCCACCGTCGGTGGGCATCCGCCACGTGATCCCCCACTCGCCGGTGTACTGGCGGTAATCCTCATCCTCGCTCGCCTTCGGCTCAGGCCGATCTGGCCGCCCGGGCAGGTAGAGATAGGTGCTGCGCGTGTCCACGCCGAGGTGCTCGAGCACCTCCTTGTGAGGCGTGGCGAGTTGCTGGATGGGGTCGAGAATCGGGCGCGGCTCCTGCTCGCTCATCCCGAGGGCCTCCAGCAGATTGTCGTAGGCGATGCGATGGATGCCGGTGACGAAGGTGGTCCCCTGGTCGTAGGGCACGCGATCCGGCTCCTGGTGGTTGAGCGCGGCCAGCACTCTCTCGCGTCCGGTCATCTCACTGCCTCCCTGGTTCGCCGCCGTTTGCCGTCAGGCGCCGTTTGTCGTTGCCGACAGTCCAAACTCGCCCCGCCTTGCGCCACCGTTTGACTTGCGCGGACTCGGTGCGTATAATGCTGCCTCCCGCCCGAGAACGCGCGCCGCTGACAGTTCCCGTCGTAGCCCGCAACCACTATGTCAGCCAAGGCCGTCGCAACCGAGCAGGTCACAGTCCCCGCGCCGCCGGCAGAGGCCCCCTCTCACGTCTCCGCCTGGATCTACGTGTGGCTGGCGACGGTCCCGCTCACCTGGGGCTTCAACTTCATCTCACTGAAGGTCTTATTTCGCGATTTCACCGTCCTGGGCCTTCTCTCCGCGCGCTATGTGGTGATGGTCTGGGCGCTGTTCCTGGCCCTCTGGCTTTTCGAGCGCGACCTGAGCATCCAGCGCAAGCACCTGCGGTATTTCCTGGTCTTCGCCCTGGTGGCGGTGGCCATCTATCAGATTTGCTTCGCCGCTGGGGTGAAGTACACGCTCACCGCCGAGTCATCTCTGCTCATCTCCACGGCCCCCATCTGGACGATGCTCATCACCGCCGCGCTGGGATGGGAGCGGCTGACCTGGCGGCGCGGCCTGGGCACGCTCATCGGCTTCACCGGCATCGCCTGCGTAATCCTCGGCGGCCTGAAGGCCCAGGAGGTGCCCCAGCATCATCTCGCCGGCATCGGGGTGATGTTGCTGGCCGCGATCTTGTGGGCCTGTTATGCCATCTTCTCGCGGCCCTTGCTCAAGGTCTACTCGCCGCTGAAGGTGACCGCCTACATCCATCTCATCGGCGCCTTCATCCTCATCCCTGTCGGTGCCCGCCAGGCGCTCGCGGTTGACTGGCTGCATCTCCAGCCGCTGACCTGGGCCTGCTTCTTCTACTTCGCGCTGCTCGCGGGCGTCTACGGCTTCGTGACCTGGTATCGCGGCGTCGCCATCATCGGCTCCTCCAGAACCATGCTCTTTCAGTACTGCGTACCGGTCATCGCTACCCTGGCCGCGTACTTCCTGCTGGGCGAGAGGCCCTCCCTGGTGCAGGTGGCCGGCATCTTCATCACCTTCGTCGGCTTGCAGCTCGCGGTGCCCGGGCCGACCGAGAAGACCAGCAGCCGAGAGAGCATCACCGTTGCCTCCGGAGAGTGACAGCCCTATGCGTGCTCTGGTATTCAGCGACGTGCATGGCGAGATGGGCCCGCTCCAGCAGCTCGTGCACAAGATGCCTGACCTGGGCTGCGACTTCGCCCTGTTCTGTGGCGACATCGTCCGCGGCAGGGCCCGCGCTGACGAGTTCCTGACCGCCAAGCGCGAAGAGCGTGAGCCCGATCCGTTCGCCGAGGGCATTCGCGCCGAGCGCGCCTCGGACTACGCGCTCTACGCCGAGTTCTATCAGGCCCTGCGCTCTGCGCCCTTCAGGATCTTCGCGGTCCCCGGCAATATGGACGCTCCCGAGGGCCGCTATCTGAGGGCCGCTCTGGCCGACGCCGGCGTCGACTCGCCGGTGGAGGTGGTACATCGCACTATCGCCCGCGTCAGCTCGTACGTCATCGTCGGGCTCGGTGGCGAGATCACCGAGGCCGACCGCGAGGAGTTCTTCGTCCTCGGCTATCCCCGCTGGGAGGCGAGCCACTGCTTTGGCCTCTTCGACCACGTGGATGGCGAGCGCATCATGGTCCTGCACACGCCACCCCTGGGCGGGGAGGTTGACCGCGACGATGGCGGGCACAAGGGCTGCCAGGTGGTCAACGAGCTGATCAACACCTGGCGGCCGCTGCTGGCCGTCTGCGGCCACGCTCACGACGCTGCGGGCCACGAGATCGTTGGCGAGACGCTGGTCGTCAACCCAGGCGCGCTCAAGAGCGGCCACTACGCCGTCGTGGACATCGAGCAGAGAGATGTCACGCTACTGAGTCTGTAGCGCATGCAACGCTGCGACCGTGGCGGGGGCGCCCTCGCCCCCCGCACCGTCAGACGTGGCGGGGGCGGGGGGGCGCCCCCCCCCCCAAACACTTTGAAACCTATGCGGCTTTCGCGTTTAACCGGGGCACGCAAATTTTACC
>CBFDBV010000035.1:0-17562 GCA_965603135.1 uncultured bacterium | reverse complement strand
GGAGCGTGCGCAGGACGTCGCGGCGCACGTTGCACGAGGCGGTCCACAGGAAGTTGGCGAGCTTGTCGCAAGCGTAGCTGAAGTAAGCGTGCTCCGGATCGTCGGGCAGATACTCGAGGGCCACGATGTTGCCGCCGCGGTCCACGAAGGGCGCGGTCTGCTCGATCCACTCGAGTATCTGCGGCCACTGCTTGGCCTGGTAGTGCTCTTTGCCAACCCAGCCGCCCGGCCCGGGACGCACCCTGATGTTGAAGATGAAGCTCTCCAGCATTATGCAGTCGCCGAAGCCCTGCCAACGATCCCAGGGGTGGCCTACGTTGAGCATTATCACCGAGTCCGGGCCGTAGCTCTTCACGGTCTCCCGCACGCGGCGAAGGGCGATCTTGAAGCTGAAGAAGTTGTCCTGGTCGGGATAGAGGTGTTCGTGGATGCCGAACTTGGGCCCGTAACAGGTTTGCGCGGGCAGCACATTGTCAATGAAGACGCCGCCCGCGCCCTGCTCCATTGTGCCCGCTGCCCCGCGGCAGTAGGCATCGGCGATGCCCGGGTTGTTGGTGCAGGACTGCCAGAACATCTTCGGATAGTGCAGGTTGTTGAAGGGGCGCTTGCGCTCGCCGTCGGGGCCGATGTAGACCCACTCGGGGTGCTCGTTCATCGCCACGGCGGACCAGAAGGGATGGTCGGGGCTGGCGCCGGGGACGGAGAGGTCGTAGACCTTGTAGAGCGAGATGTACGGCATTCCGCGGATGCCGTAAGTGCGAGCCTCGTCCATCCACTCGCGGGTGTACGACACGTGGCTGACGAGGGTAACGCCGGCGCTCTGCAGCTCGGCGAGGCTCATACCCGCGGTGCCGCAACTGTAGACCTCATCGCGGAAGTCCCAGGCAGAGGCGGCGACGCCGCTTCCGAGCAGCACGAGGAGTACGACCGCCACGAACGGCGCTGCGGGGGGTGATCCCCCTTCGCTGAGGCTGCCGCCGTCGCCAAGGCTATGGCGGACAAGACGGGGGCCAAGGCGCACCCCCCGCCACGAACGTCGTAGCAGGCGCTTGAGCATACCAACCACCCCCGGAACGGCCGACGCTGGAGGCTGGCGCCCTTTGCCGTTCGTCGTTTCCAGCCTCCAGCCTCCAGCATCCAGCCTCCGCCGTTAGCGGAACACCTTGACGCTGACCTCGGGGGACCGGTAGCCCGGGGTCTCGTAGTAGGCCTTGATGATGTAGTACAGCGGCTCGGCGATGTTCGGCGGCAGGTTCGGGCAAGAGACCGAGAAGTGCCAGTTGCCATCGGCGGGGACCGAGTGGCGTATCCCCGGCACACTCTTGAGCAACCCGCCGTCATCCTGAGCGCGCACCTCGGTGTTGATGATGAGCATTGAGCCGCCCGGCGCTGTGCCGTACACCTCGGCCCGGGGCGGGACGTGGGCGTTAGGCCGCGGTGAGGTGATGGACAGTTGGCCAGCGACGGCGGGCGGGGGCGGCGGGGGCGGGGTGTACGGAATCGACACCCCTGACGTCGCCTCGCCCTTGATGAGCAGCACAATATCCTCCGCGGTCGTGCTCTTCAGAACCACCCTGTCGCCCTGGTAGTCAACGATTCGGCCCAGTCCCTCGCCAGCGAAGCGCAGGGGGATGTGCACGCGCCCACCGATCAGGCGCGGCGGCACATCCAGTTGCACCGGGGCGTCGTTGATCGTCGCCTGGTGGCTGTTGACTGACATCGTGATGACCTTGCCCTCGCCTGTTATCATCACCGTGCCGCCGTTCATGGAGCCGTACCAGTCCACCGTAGCACCAGCGGCCTCGAAGATGCCGCGCAGCGGCACAAGCAGCCGCCCGCTCTCCTCGACGCGGTCAATCCAGATGTCCGCAGCAGCCGCGACCGAACTGAATGTGGCTGTTGCGACCAGGACGATCATGACGAATGTAAGCCTCTTCACACTGTCCACCATCCTTTCGGGGGATCGCTGCTCTCACGTCTGCACACGGAGCATTTCGCCGCCGTGTCAGGGATTCCTGCGTGGAATCCGGCAGCCTAGCGTCCGCAGCTAGCGCAACCACGCACGAAGCGCTCACCCTCCGGTCGCGCTCGCGGTGGCGCGACAACAACCCGCGAAGCTATCCGCAATACGATGTCCTCATCCGTGGCGCTCTCCAGCACGACCCTGTCGCCCTGGTAGCTGACCACCCGGCCCAGGGCCTCGCCGACAAAGCGCACCGGAACCAGCAAGCACGCATCCCAGATGCGAGCCGGCACGTCCAGGGTCACAAGCTCGTCATTGATGCTGGCATCTGTCTCACCCACTGAGATGACGACCACGGTGTCGGCGCTCGTGATGTGGACCGCGTTCGAGTCGGCGAACCACTCGACGGTCGCGCCGGTGCTCTCAAAGACGGCGCGCGCCGGCACCAGAAGCCGCGCGCCCTGGTGCATCACATTGACCGAGATCTCCTGCTGCGCCACGGCACAACTGCCAACGAGGGTGATGGCAACGCATAGCAAGACCAGTTTTCTCAATTCGATGTGCCACCTTTCCGGGGGGTCGGGGACAGTCATCCCGCCAGGCGGGATGACTGTCCCCCTGACTTCGGGTACCTGGTTCGCCGTCGGAGCGCATTATCCCTCCCGCGCGTGCAGGTCAGGCGGCGCGGGCCGGAGAAGCGGTCCAGCGCACGCGACCGCCCACGAGATGGAGATGATGACCATGGCAGAGGCCCTTCTCTGGGAGCATATGACCGTCAAAGAGGTGCGCGAGGCGCTCGAGAACACCACGCAGACGATCCTGATACCACTGGGAGTGACCGAGCAGCACGGCTACCACCTGCCCCTGCGGATGGACTGCTACAACTGCGAGGAGATAAGCATCCGCGCCAGCGAGCAGTGCGGCTGCTTCGTGGCGCCCACGCTGGCGTACACCTACTCCGGCGGGGAGCTGCCCGGCACCATCAACATCAGCCCTCACGTGGTGACGCAGATGGTGGTGGAGATACTGCACTCGCTGTGCCTCCAGGGGCTACGCAACCTGATCGTGGTGCTCGGGCACGGGGGCTCGGAGAACGATCGCGCCACCCAGGACGCGGCCGAGATCTTCCTGCGCAATAACCCGCAGTTCAGCGACCGCAACGTCGCCGTCTACCGGTTCTGGACGAAGTCGCCCCTGTGCACGAAGGCCTTCGAGGACGGGGACTACCACTCGGGGTACTTCGAGACCTCGCTGCTGCTCCACTGGCACCCCGACCAGGTGCGGGATGAGTACGTGCTCGACGAGCCGGACGTGGTGGCGATGATGCGCGAGGACCAGGATGCCTACCAGCTTGCCGAGAAGCGCGTGGACCACGAGGATGTTGTGCCCTGGATTCGCCAGAACCCGCGCATCAAGGTGGGAGTGATGGGCGAGCCGGAGCAGGCCTCCGCCGAGCTGGGCAGGAGGATGTCGGACGAGGCAGTGGCCGGGCTGGTCGAACTGATTCGCGCGATGGAGCAGGCCTCGTAGGAGGGAACGTGACTGAACATGGCGACGCTGGCGGTGGACAACGGCAAGGTTCTGACGCCGGACGGCTTCGTCGAGCCGGGAAGGGTCGTCATCGAGGACGGCAAGATCACTGCGGTGGGCAAAGCTGTGGCAGCGGGGACCGCGCACTTGCGCGCGGCGGGCAAGGCCGGCGAGGTGGCGATCCCTGAGGGAGCAGAGGTCATCAACGCGCAGGGGGAGCTGGTGGCGCCCGGGTTCATTGACATCCACGTGCACGGCGGGGCGGGGAGCGACTTCTGCGACGAGGCGGAGGGAACGGTCGAGACGATCTGCAGGTATCACGCGGGCGGCGGGACCACGTCGCTGCTGGGCACGACCGCGAGCATGCCGCCCGATCGCCTGCGTGCGGCGGTGAGCAGGATCGCCGAGGCGAAGCTGAAAGACACCGGAGGCGCGAGGATACTGGGCGTGCACGTCGAGGGGCCGTTCTTCCCGGTTGACTGGCGAGGCTGCCACCTGCCCGAGTACGTCCGCGCTCCCAGTGAGGAGGAGGTGACCGGGCTGCTGGCGTACGCCGATGCGATCGAGAATATCACCATGGCGCCGGAACTCGAGAACGGCCTGCGGACCGTCGAGCGCTTCGCGGACGCCGGGGTTACGGTCTCCTGCGGGCACAGCGACGCAAGCAGTGAGCTGCTCCAGCAGGCCATCAAACGCGGTATGCGGCACTCGACACATATGTTCTGCGCGATGGGCACCATCCGCAGAGAGGGACCCGCGCGGACGCCCGGAGTGACAGAGACGATTCTGGCGCTCGACGAGATCACCACCGAGTTGATTGCGGACGGCATCCACGTGCCGCCACTGATGATGAAGCTGGCGGTCCGCGCCAAGGGCTGCGATCACGTCTGTCTGGTCAGCGACGCGATGCGCGGGGCGGGAATGCCTGACGGCAACTACACCTTCGGGCCGCCGGACGGAAAGATGTGCTTCGTCCGGGACGGCATCTCGGTGATGCCGGAGAACACTGGCTACGCGAGCAGTGTCATTCGCCTGGATGATGCCGTGCGCACGATGGTGCAGGAGGTCGGCGTGGCCCTGGAGGACGCTCTGCACATGGCGTCGCAGGTGCCCGCCCACATCATCGGCTGGCAAGATAGCAAGGGGACGCTGGCCGTGGGGATGGACGGCGACCTGGTGCTGCTGAGCGACGATCTGCACGCGCAGAAGACGATAGTGGCCGGTGAAGTAGTGTGTGAGGCCTAGATGAGCCAGCAACGGCTACAGCGACAGGAAGGCCATGCCGATGTACCGGCTGAGAGACCCAACCCGGTACACGGAGGACACCGACGGTGCTTGGCAAGCGCCTGGGCGAAGCGTTGCTGAACGCGGGCGTGGTCACAAAGGAGCAGTTGGCGGAGGCAGTGCGCGTGCAGGGCCGCAGGCGCGGCATGCTCGGCGAGATCCTCGTCTCGTTGGGGCACATTGACGAGGAACAGCTTGCCGACGCGCTGGCAGAGCAGTTGGGGTACGAGCGCGGGCTGCCCGAACTGGGGGTGGCCAAAAGCGACGTGGCCGGGATGCTGGGCCCCGATTTCCCTCACCGCTACCGGGTGATCCCGTTGGCGCGGCGCGGAGACGAGATCATCGTAGGCACGCCGGATCCGACGGATGTCACAGCCCTGGACGCCGCGCGCAGAGCGCTCCGCACCTCGAAGCTCAGGGTCTCGGTGCTGACCAGCAGAGAGTTCGAGGTGGCCCTCGCCACACAACGCGGCCTCCAGGAAGCCATCGCCGAACTGCCCAAGTACGGCTCGGGGGATGGCCCCGCTGAACTCGCGCTGGCGGATACTGAGGATGCGTTGCTGGCACTGAAGCGCCCTGCGGTGCGCCTGGTGGACGAACTCCTGCGCCGAGCGGTCAGCCTGAGGGCCACTGACATACACATAGAGCCCCAAGACGATCGGTCGCTGGTGCGGATGCGGGTGGATGGCGTGCTTCAGAACGTGGCCACGTTGCCCAAGCAGGCGCACCAGATGATCATATCGCGCATCAAGGTGCTCAGCGAGCTGGACATCGCCAAGCGTCACATCCCCCAGGACGGCCACCACCGCATCCGGGCCGAGCACGGCAAGGTGGACCTGCGCATCTCCGTGCTGCCGGTGGTTGGCGGGGAGAAGGTGGTGATCCGGCTTCTCAATCCCGAGGAGAGCAACCCGAGCCTGGCGGACCTGGGGCTGAGCGACGCCACGCTTGCGCGGTTCCGCCAGCTCCTGGACCGGCCGCAGGGGATGCTGATCGCGACCGGCCCAACCGGGTCGGGCAAGACCACCACCCTCTACGCAGCGCTGGCCTACGTCAGGCGCAGGATCGTCAACATCACCACCATCGAAGACCCGGTGGAGCGCAACATTGATGGCCTCAACCAGGTGCACGTGCACCCCAAGCAGGGGCTGACCTTCGCCTCCGGTCTGCGCGCGATCCTGCGCCAGGACCCTGATGTGATAATGATCGGCGAGATGCGCGACCTGGAGACGGCGGAGACGGCCTTCCGGGCGGCGCTCACGGGCCATCTGGTGGCGACGACCCTGCACACGAACGATGCCGCCTCCGCCATCACCCGCCTGGAGGATATGAGGCTGCCGCCCTACCTGGTGGCGTCCTCCTTGATCGGCGTGCTCTCGCAACGCTTGGCGCGCGTGGTGTGCGATCACTGCGGGCAGTGGCGCAATATCCCCGAGCGGGAGCGTCGCAGGCTGATGCGACTCGTGCCCAACGGGGCGATCCCTGAGAGGGAGCGCTGGGGACGCGGGTGCCGAAAGTGCGGTGAGACCGGCTACCACGGCAGGACGGCGGTCGCGGAGCTGCTTGAGGTCGGGGACGAGATCTCGGCCCTGATTACGCGGCCGGCCGGCCAGCACGAGATCAGAGAGGCCGCCGTGGCCGCCGGTATGCAGACCATACAGGAGGCGGGCCTGGCGCAGGTGGCTGAGGGAAGGACTACGGCGGCGGAGATACTGCGCGCGGTGCCTCCCGCGTCCGAGGTCCGCAGGACCGAAGCCGTGGCGCTTGTGGCATAGGGAGCGCGCAACGCAGAAGAGGCAGCAGCCAGGTGCACGTCGCTCGCGACCCGAGGCGGTCGCATTCCCTCTATTCCATCCCGCCGTGGCGGGATTGCGCTCCGATGCCCGTTGCACCCCAGTGCACATGCGCGAAGGGCGTCGAGGGCGACTTGTCCGCCGTAGCCTTGGCGAAGGCGGAAGCCCTCGGCTGGAGAGAATGTACGCGGAAAGCCCCGCACAGCGACCTGGAGCTGGATGCTGCCCCCAGAAGATGGAACCTTCGGCCGCCTGCGATGTCTAATCTTGACTGAAAGATGACCGGGCCCGAACGACCCGACTCAGACAGTGCTATGCGCATTTGCGCGAAAGAGCCCTGGCTGATAATGTTGCAACGTGTACTGATAATCGGGGTCTTGTTGGCCCTTGGGGCTGCGCCAGGCTCTGCCCAGGACGAGCCGGGGGGGCCCGTTGGGAGCGATGGGTTCTTCCTGTCGAACATCGCGCCCGAGGGCATTGACGGTGAGTTCCTCCGCCTGGCGCCCGACCCCAACGAGTACGAGATCAACCTCCATCTCTCCCCCGGCCTCGGCCTGATGCACAACTTCCAGCGCAGCGAGGTGGAGGTGTTCGGCGCGGCGTTCGACACCGGCATCCAGGAGTTCTCCAGCACGACAGCCACGCTCAGCCTGCAATCGCGGACCTCGCTGGCGTTCACCCGCGAGGAGACCACCATCCAGGACGTCACCTCGCAGATGATGAGGTGCACCGAGGTCACGGGCATGAGCCTGAGCCAGGGCTTCGGCGCGGGCAGCAGCGAGGGAGCGCTGTCACTGACCCGAGCGATGCAGACCGAGGCCACCCCCGACAACGAAGAGCTGCGCACGCTTAGCCACTCGGTCGACCTGCAAACCGGCATCGGGGATGGGGCGCAGCTTCAAGCTCTCGCGACGCGGAAGGAATCCCAGGAGCCGGGTCGCCTCTGGGAGGAGGGCTATGAGGGCCACCTGACGGCGGCGCTGTCGGGGGGCGAGGGCACCGCGCACTATGAGTTCCTCCAGCGGCTCGTCGAGGGGGAGGGGCAGCACCATCGCCGCCTGGACATAGTGGCCCCGTTCGCGATGCGCGGCGGGACCGCCCTGGCCGAGCATCACTCCCTGCACGAGTGGACCGAGACCACGAGCAAGGAGGAGCGCACGACTGCATTCAGCCTCCCGCTCGCGTTCCTGCGCGATGGGGCCACGGCCAACTACCAGGAAGAGGCGCAGATCACGGACGGTGTGCGCAAGCAGAAGAGCAAGCTCGCGTTTGCCGCGCCGATGAGCTTGCTCGGGCACCAGTCGCAGGTCGAGCACATATGCACTGAGACAATCAACGGCGACAGCATGCAGGAAGACAGAACCCTGCGCCTTACCGCCCAGTTCGACGAGGGCCCGGGGACGCTGGAGCGCACGGAGACGGTCATCCCCACCGAAGATGGCTTGCAGCGGCGGCGACTGATGAGGGTGGAGAGCCCCAAGATCGGCGTGGGCAATGCGCTCACGCTGGCGGCAGGCCACCGGCGGGAAGATGTGGTGGGCGTGGAAAGCACGCGCACCTCTCACCTGGACCTGACCGCCAAGCCGCTCGAGCCGCTGGACATCTCAGCCAACTACCGGGTTCACGATCTGGGCGAGGGCGTCGAGACCAGGGATCATGTCGTGCAGACCATGCTGGCGCTGTCTGAGACCGCCAGCCTGCGCGGGAGCATCAGCCAGATCGAGAACGTCGAGGGATCGCCGGCGATCGTCCGGCACCTTGAGTTGCAGCGGGCCAAGCAGAGCGAGCGCGACCTGGGCGCGAGGTTCGGCTACACCACCTACGGCGCTCAGGAGGAGGACGGCGAGCCGACGATGCTGGCGCAGCTCACCGTCGGCGATGACACGAAGCTCAGCCTGAACGCGACGTACACCGAGTACGATGAGAAGAAGCTGGGGCCGCTCGAGGAAGGGACCACCTCGGTCGAGCTGCGCACGGGTGACCCGGCCAGGCTGGGCGTGCGAGCGGCCTACGCGGATCAAGCCGGGCGCGCGGGGCCTGAACGCCGTCTGGGACTGGCCATGAAGGCCCTGGGCGGCTCGCTGCGCCTCGACTACGCGCGGAACCCGCTGGGGCCGCGGGGCAGGGAGGTCCTGCTCACAGAGCTGTACGAGCTGGGCTTCCAGCGCAAGATCTTCGGCAGCGTGGGGCTGGACCTGGGCTACAAGTTCTGCGACGCGCCCGACACCAGCGACCACGAACACTACCTGAAGCTCCAGCTCGACGGGGGACACCCGGAGCGGGGCGGCCAGATCGCCCTGTCGTATCTGTCCGGCCACTTCGTGCCGCATCCTGGCAGCGAGGACCCGGCCTCGTCGCTGCTGGATGTGAGCTACGAGAAGCGATGGCCCGGCAGCGGGCGGCTGACGCTGACGCTCTCGCGCGAGACGCCGCCCGAACTGACGGTTGGCATTGACGACCACGTCGAGGGCGAGGTCAAGTACCAGACCAACTTCTGAGCCGCGCTGCCCTCACCCTGAGAGCGGCCCGCTCCCGCCTCGGCGGGACGGGCCATCTTGCTGTACGCGAGCGCTCTGCCTGTTGGCCAGCTCGAAGGCGGGCAGCCAGCCTACTCGCCGGGCGGCTCGTGTACGCAGAGGATGTTGTCAAAGCAGATCGTCCCACGCGCCGGGCCGAGCTGTTCGACATTGAGGCTGGCCAGAAGCAGCGGAGGCTCGATCACACCGTTGGCCCCGTCGCCACCATTGCCTCGCCAACGCTCGTCTATGCCCACCTCAACCGTGCGCCAGCCCGTCCAGTCTATCGGCCCGACCTCGTAGTCGAACCACTCCGCAGTCGGCTCGCCGACAGAGATGACAAGGTTGTTGCCGGAGCTGTCCCCCTTCACGTCCACGCGCAGCTTGCGCGGGACCTCCGGGAGCTGCTCCCAGGTGCCGGCTATGCACGACTTCCTGGTGTCGGCAGCGTAGCCCTGAGCAAGTTCCGCGTCGAAGTTGTAGTCCATGCGCAGAACCCTGGTCGGTCCTGCCTCGCGCTGCTCCTGCGCGATGGAGAGCGTGGAGGCGTAG
The DNA here is from genome assembly GCA_965603135.1 of uncultured bacterium. Classification (GTDB taxonomy): domain Bacteria; phylum Armatimonadota; class Zipacnadia; order Zipacnadales; family UBA5352; genus CBFDBV01. Next base: position 7,924 of record CBFDBV010000035.1, on the reverse strand, counting down.
CCGTTGGAGCCGCGGCACTCCCATCCCTGGGGGACTTCGTCGGTCGCGTAGCGCTCGAAATCGAAGATCATAGTCTGCCCGGGTTTCTGGCAGACGAAGCGCAGGAAATACTGATAGCGCAGGTAGTAGTACTCCGCGTCGAGCTTCAGGCCGACGGCGGCGGCCTTCTCGATGACCTCCTCGCGCGCGACCAACTGCTCGTAGGTGTGAAAGGGGGGATTCTCGACCTTGCGGAGATCAAGCACAAAGAGGCGCGCGCCCGGTCTGAGCGCTCGCGCGATGCTCTGGAGCAACCCCTGCCTGTGCTCCTCGGGCACGTGATGCAGGACCAGGCACAAGAGCGCTGCGTCCAGCGACTCGGGCTCGAGCTTGGTGTCCGTCGGCTCGGACTGGATCACTTCGATGTTCGCGACGCCGCGCTGCTCCGCCTGCTGCTGCAGGTGGGCCAGGGCCGCCTGATCAATGTCTACGCCGAAGACCTTGCCATCCTCGCCAACCGCCTCAGCCAGCCGAAAGACGAAGTAGCCTCGGCCGCAGCCAACGTCCGCCACCACCTGCCCGGGCCGAAGCTGCAGCTCCTGCATCACCCGGTCGGGCTGTTGCCAGTCGTCCCTGCCGGCGGCCCACAGACCAGCCGTCGCCATCCAGGCCGCAAAGCCAGCGACAACGGCGGCCGTCGCGGCAGAGTGCCAACAGAGCCTGCTGCTACCTTTCACCGCGCTTCCTCCTTCTGGGCGGGTGGCTGTCTTGCGAGGCTGAATCTGACTTCGTCGGCGGTGTCCTTATCTCCTGCTGGCTTGAAATCTTCGCGCAAGGCGGGTAGTATATTACTGTGTTGGGTGGGCGATCCCCCTTCGCCCCTGCGGGGCTTCGGGGGACGTGGGCTGTGTGCGCGAGGAGGCAGGCCGTTGGAGTTTGAGCTGCGCGACCAGATAGACCAGCAATACACCGTGATCGAGAAGTATCGCGGCGGGATGAGCGTCGTCTACATCGTGCTGGATGACTTCTCGCAGAAGCGCTTTGCGGTCAAGACCGTCAAGGAGGAAATGCTGGAGGACCGCAGCGCCATTGACCGGTTCGCCCAGGAGGCGCGCACCTGGATGAACCTGGGGCGGCACGAGCACATCGTCGAGGCCATCATCTACCGCGAGATACAGGGACAGCCCTTCCTGTTCCTGGAGTACGTGGACGGCGTGAGCCTGAACGACCTCATTGATGCCGAGGACATCCTCTTCCCGCCGCAAATCATCGCCTACGCCCTGCAAGTGTGCGAGGGCATGCAGTACGTGCACTCGGCACAGGTGGGGCCCGGTGACAGTGGGGTGATTCACCGGGACCTCAAGCCCGCCAACATAATGATCAACCGGCGGGGCATCGTCAAGATCACCGACTTCGGGCTGGCGAAGGTCTACGGGGTTGCGACCCGGCTCACCGACGCGGGGATGGGGCTGGGCACCTACGTGTATATGCCGCCCGAGCAGTTCCTGGATGCGGCGTCGGCGGACAAGACCTCGGACATCTACTCCTTCGGGGTGGCGCTCTATCGCTCGCTGACGGGAGAGAACCCGGTCAAGGGCGACAGCGTGGGCAGGCTGATTCACAACATCCTGGAGAGCGAGCCACCGCATCTGCGGGAGCTGCAACCGGAGCTGCCGGAGCAGCTCGATGAGATCGTGCTGCGCTGCCTGGACAAGAAGCGGGCGGATCGCTTCCAGAGCTTCGCGGAGCTGTCGGACGCGCTCTCGCAGGTCGAAGAGCTGGTTGACGAGAGCTACGCCTCCGCGGAGGAGCTGCACTGCGAGCGGTGCGGCTACCGCACGACGTACTCCTACGGCGCTTGTCCGGTCTGTGCCGCGACGATGATAGGGGCCGAAGAGCCGACGCCGCCGGAGGAGGAAGCGGCAGAAGAAGAGGAGGAAGCGCCACCGGAGCCGGCCGCGGAGGAGATCGAGGCGGCGGAGGAGCTGTACCGGCGCGCGGCCGGGCAGCGCAAGGAGGGCCGCCTGCGGCGGGCGCTGGAGCTGCTGAGGCAGGCGATGGACCTGCGGCCGGACTACGACGAGGCGCGCTCGCTGCTGGATGAGGTGGCCCTCGAGCTGGCCCGCAGCAGAGCGACCAAGAAGCAGCCCGCCTACAACTGGCCGGTATTCCGGGGTAACACCACGCGCTCCGGGTTCACACCGGAGGTGGTGGTCCCGCCACTGGTCAGGCGCTGGCAGTACCAGGCAGGCGACTGGGTCTTGGCGCCGCCGAGCGTGGCCAACGGCGTGGTGTACGTCGGGGTGCGCATCGAGCAGGCGGGCAAGTTCGGGCGGCTCTGTGCCCTGAAGGCGCGCAACGGCGAGCTGCTCTGGGACCTCAATACCCGCTACGAGATCAACACCGCGCCGTGCGTCGCGCACGGCGAACGCCTCTACGTAGGCTCGCACCGACAGATGCTGTGCGTGGACACCGGCACCGGCGAGCGGCTCTGGGCTATGATGGCCGAGGACCTGATCGAGACCAGCCCCGGCCTGTACCAGGACCTCATCTACTTCGCCGACCGCTCCGGCAACATCTACGCGGTCAACGGCCCCGAGCGGCGGACCGTGTGGCAGCAGGCGACCGGGATGGCCATCTACTCGTCACCGGCAGTGTGGCGGGGAGCGCTCTACATCGGCTCCTCTGACTACCAGGTGCGGGCGCTGGACGCGGGGACGGGCGAGCCCCTCTGGGAGTTCGCGACCGGAGGCGAGGTGCTGAGCACGCCGGCCTACGCCGAGGGCCTGGTCTTCGTGGGCTCGTGCGACAACCGGCTCTACGCGCTTGATGCGGTGACCGGCGCCAAGCGCTGGGAGTTCCAGACCGGGGGGGAGATACATAGCTCGCCCGCGGTACGCGAGGACCTGGTGTTTGTGGGCTCGCGGGACGGGTGCATCTACGCGGTCGAGATGGGCACGGGCAGGAAGAATTGGCAGTTCGACACCGGCGACTGGGTGGAGTCATCGCCGGCGGTCAGCGGCGGCAGCCTGTACTGCGGCTCCCACGATCACAAGGTCTACGCGCTGGAGGTCGAGAGCGGGGTGTGTCTGTGGCACTACGAGACCGGCGGGGAGGTAGGCTCTTCGCCCGCGGTGTCGCAGGGAGCGGTCTTCGTGGGGAGCAACGACGGGTGCGTGTACTGCTTCCGGTCGCGGGGCTAGCGCCCAGTTAGAGAGTTCCGCATCAGTGGGCCGGATGGGGCCCCTCGGCGCTTCGCGCCGTCTCCCCATTCGGCCCCTCCATACGGCCCCGCGACCCAGGTCACTGCCACGTCAGATCGGGGTAGACGACGCAATCGCGGAAGTTCGCGCGACATCCCTCTGCGCCCAACCCCACATGCCCGCCCGGCAGCGGCACGGGGTCGTCCCACTCAAGCGCGAGCCTACCGTTGAAGATCAGGCTCAGGTGGCCTCCGTGGCTGGCCGCGCGCAGCGAGACCGCGCGCGGGGAGTTGCAGTGACCGCCCATAGCGATGCGGAAGCGTGGGTCGTCTGTCCTGGCGACCTCCGTTCCCTCGCGCAGCAGACGAGTCCTCCGGCCACCGTCGGCCCCGACGATAAAGGCATAGCCGCTCTCCGGCTCCCCCGGGCATCCACCAAGCACCAGCCTGATGTCATGGTAGGGGAAGTGGCGGTGGTCGCCGTCCGGGTAGCCCACGGTGTGCTCGCTGACCATCACGTCGAGCGTCACGTCCGCAGACATCCGGCGGAGGTTCCAGGTCAGGGCAGCCTCCTGGCGGGCGTCGCCGGTCAGCCAGTAGTCCCAGAGTATGCAGGCCATCCCGGAGTGATCGGTCCAGACGCCGGAAGCTGGCACCCAGTCAGCCTCAACTCGATCGAACCGGTAGCTGGGGGCGGTGTCGCTGGCCAGCGTCAGGCGTGATACCTGCACCTCGCCGCCGCTGACGTGCACCTCGGCGAAGCCCGAGGGCAGGGGGGCGGCGTCGCAGAAGGCGATGCCGCGCTGCTCGCCAAGACGGCCGACGATCCACGGGCCATCGCGGAGGATCTCCACCGTCGCGGGCCCCATCGCGGCAACGTCCAGGCCATCCAACTCGGCGACCGGTTCGCCCAAGCGGCTCAGGCGCGCCTTCCCCTCGGACGGCGACACCATGAACCGGTAACCCTCGTCCTCGCCGGCGCACAGGGCCAGGCCGAACTGTCCCCCCTCGCCGAGACGAACGCCCCGGGCGATCACTCGCGGGTCGCCCGGCGAGGTGAGGAAGTATCTGATGGCTCCCGGGCGCTCACCGGCGGGCGCGCCCACGATGGTCGGGCCCGCGTCTGAGGTGGTAGTGCGCCAGCGCCCGGAGAGCGGGCGCCAGAGGTCGCCGATCTTTGCCAGCATCTGCTTCTCTTCGAGCGCGGGCACTCGGGTGCCGGTGCCATCGGCGTCGCAGACAACACCGAGGGGATCGCGCCAGAGTTCGGCGCAGCGAAAGTCGTCAAAGGTGGCGACGCCGCCGCCGACATAGACGCCCGCACGCCCAGGGGCCACGTTGAAGTCATACAGGCGGGAGAGCTGCTCACCGTTCAGCGAGCAGATGAGCCGCCCGCCGACGAAGCTGAGCGCCATCTCGCCGGCCGCAGAGGGAGCCTGCCCCTCCGCCAGCTTCGAGGTCTCGCCGCCGGTCACAGCGTGCAAGTGCCAGGTCGGCTGGCCGCCGGCGGTGATGGTGAACACATAGGCGTGGTCGCCGGACTCGTGGTGGGCGACGAGGCCGGCGGTCGCCCCGTTCCCGGGCGTCACGCGGGCGGAGACCCGGCAGTCGTTCCACTCGCCCGCGAGCAGAGTCGCCACCTGCCCCGGGCCGGTGTGCCCGTGCAAGACGCCATCCTTCACGACCCACTCGCCACCGCGAGAGGTCCAACGCTCAGGCCACTGCGCCTGAAACGGGTCGCGCACGGCCCGCAGGCCGCGGGCGGTAACATCGTCGAACCGGCTCCCGGGTGCGCCTGACGCGTAGAGGCCCACGCGGCCCGTCAGCACAAGGGGCAGGTCAGCCGCGACCACCGGGTTGCCGTTGACGTAGGCCTCCGCGCGACCGGGGCAGACGTCCACGGCGAGGCGGTACGAGCGGCCCGCCAGGAAGCGGCCTTCCCTCTCCCCCATCGGTCTCGCCTCGCCGCCAACCCAGCTCACTATGCGAGCCTTCCCGCCCGAGCCATCCTGAGTCGGGTGGATGACGAGGGCGCAGGCATCGCCGACGCCGCGCACGTGGAAGGCGAGGCCGCCCGAGCCGCCGGGCTGGAGCCTGACCGTCGCCTCCAGGCGGAATCTGTCCCAGAAGGGCTGCCCCGATGCTGTGAGGCACTCGCCCTCCCCCGACTCGTACCAGGATGCCTGCGGCGGGTGCTTATCGCGCTTGAGCAGCGGGTCCCAGAGAGCGCCAAGCTGCCACGAGCCCCGCAGCGTCTCCCACCGCGTCCCGATGGTCTCGCGCTCGAAGAAGTCCTCGCTGAACTCGATGTCCCCGAGCGGCTGGATCAGCACCTCGCCGACTTCGCAGCCGGCCACCGGCCATGCGCCGGCCTTTCCGGTCAGCGGCTCCTCGACGAACCCGTGACAGAGGAGGTCGTCCTCAGAGCTGACGATGACCTCGGCGCCACGGCGGCGGAGCAGGACCTCAACGCGGTCGCGGCCCGGCGGCAGGGCGCTGTGATCGGAGCGGTCGAGCACATCAGAAACATGAGCGTCCACGCGCAGGAGGCTCGTCTCGCGGTCACCGAGGACCAGCAGGTGATAGTCGCCATCGTTCTGCCAGCCGAAGGCGAGGTAGGCCTCGAACTGCGGGGAGGTGCGAGAGAGCTCGAGGGCGATTTCGTACTCTGCGCCGCCCGGATCGTGCGGGCAACGTTCAGCGGGAACCGTCGAGGGCGGGTCCGACCAGGCAGCGCAGACGCCCAGCGAGATGATGGTCACCAGCACCACTATCTTGCGATGCATCTGCGGCATTCCCCCATCGGGCGGCAGGACAACTGTTGATACGGAGCAGCTCGGACCGAGACGGCGCGCGAACTGCCTCAGATAGACAAACATCGCCCTGCTCGTACGGTTCCGCGCCTCACAGGCGAACAGCGCGGCCGGCATCTGTCCTCTCAGAGCACTCGGCCTGTCGGCAGTTCAGAGCGGCGCATCGCCCACGAGCATGACCTTGACAGAAGCCGGCTCCCGGGCACGCGCGAGGGCAGCCGGAGCCGCCGCCAGCGGGAAGCGGTCGGAGATGATCGCGTCGGGCTGGAGGCGACCGGAGGCGAGCAGGTCAAGCGCCCGCTGATCGGTGAACGGGTTCGTGTACGAGCCCGTGATGGTAAGCTCCTCGCGGAAGATGCGGCGCGGACTGACGGACACCCGGATTTCCTCGTCGCAGACGCCGAAGAACAGCACGGTGCCGCCCGGGCTTACCAGGTCCAGCGCGATGGAGGCGGTGGCAGCCGTCCCCGCCGCCTCTATCACCAGGTCGGCAGGCCGGCCCGCGACCTCAAGCACAGCCGCACGTGCATCGTCGGAGGCAGCGGGGTCAATCGTTGCATCCGCGCCCAGGGACTCGGCCAGCTCGCGCTTCGCCTGCACCGGCTCTGAGACGACCACGCGCGCGGCTCCCGACAGGCGCACAAGCTGAACCAGCAGCAGGCCGATGGCGCCTCCGCCCAGGATGACCACGGTGTCGCCGGGGGAGGGAGCCGCCATCTCCAGGCCATGCAGGCAGCAGGAGATCGGCTCCATCAGCGCCGCCTCCAGCAGCGGCAGACCCTCCGGGAGCGGCACGGCAAGTTCCGCCGGTGCCGCGCACATCTCGGCAAAGCCGCCCGGCCGCGTCACGCCCACGGCTTGCGGATTCTCGCACAGGTGCGGCCTCCCGCGTCGGCACTGACGACACCGACGGCACGGGAGGTTAGGATTGATCGCCACCCACGTGCCGAGGGCGGGCGTGCTGACTCCCTCGCCGAGCGCGCTCACCGTTCCGGTGAGTTCGTGGCCCGGGATGGCCGGGTACTCGGCGTGGTAGGTGCCGTCGGCGATGTGCAGGTCGGTCCCGCAGATGCCGCAGGCCGCGACCTCGATGAGCACCTCGCCCGGCGCGGGCGCGGGATCGTCCGCCTGGCGCACCTCGAACTCACCAGGCGCCGAACAGACTGCCGCGAGCATAGTATGCCTCCTGCCGCAGAGGATAAGTGACCGGCCAGGAGGGTGTTCGCTGCCCGGAGGCCGAATCCTTGCGGGGAACCTGGTACCACGGGTCAGCGTCTAACCAATGAAGCTGACGGCATGGCGCAAGCGGCCCCTGAATGCGATGGAGGTCACGCTGATGAAGGCGAAGCGACGGAGCACAGCGATGCTGGCGACCAAGATAGCCGCGGCAGTCACGATGGCCGCGGCGCTGCTGTTCTGGCTCCTGGCGCCGGTCGTGGGAGCCGATGAGCCGCTGGGGCGCATCGGCTTGCGGGTGATGGGGCAGCAGGAGCTGCTGTCAGACAGCACCGCCTCACTGCGCGTGGTGGTGACCGATCACCTGAAGCAGGCGCCGGTGCCCGGGGCGCTGGTGTCGCTGCGGCTGGCTCGCGCGACGGGCGGCGTGTCGGAGCTGCTCTTCCTCGGGCGCACGGATGCGCTGGGCACGGTGCGCGCGGAGTTCGAGGTGCCCGACGTGGCCGACGGGGAGTACAAGCTCATCGTGCACGCGCGCGCCGGCGAACTGCGTGAGAAGGTCACGCAACAGGTGCGCATCAGGCGCGCCTTTCAGATTCTCCTGACCACCGACAAGCCCATCTATCAGCCGACGCAGACGATGCACCTGCGCGCGCTGGCGCTGCGGCTGCCCCGGCTCACCGCAGCAGCGGGGGAGCAGGTAACGCTCGAAGTCAGCGACGCCAAGGGCAACAAGGTCTTCAAGATGACCGAG
>CBFDBV010000034.1:0-17774 GCA_965603135.1 uncultured bacterium | reverse complement strand
CCATGCGCCAGCAGGAAGCGACAGCCGAGCTCGCGGGCCTGCTCCATCCGGCGCTGGAACTTCGTTACCCCCTCGTCATCGGTCAGCCCGCCTCCCGGAGCCGTGAGCAGGACCGTCTCCAGTCCGGCGTCCTCCACCTTCCGCCGGATCTCGGCGACCTCATCCGGCCCGCCGAGCGGGTCGGGCACCTCCGCCCCCTGGTGGGACCAGCCGTACGCCACATACTCATAACCAGCGCATGCGATGCCCTCTAGGGCACGCTCGAACGGCAGCTCGGAATACGGCAACGTCATACATGCCAGCTTGACTTCCATTGTGTTTCCTCCCGCTTGGCGGGGCCTCAGAGTTCGGCCGCGTTGACGATGCGGCCCTCGGCGATGGAGAGCTTCGCGGCCTCCAGCGCGGCCATGCTCTTGCGCACGTCCCTGCCCGAGGCCTCCGGCTCACGCCCCTCGAACACCGCGGTCGCGAACTCACCGGTCTGCGCCTGGTGAGATGCGGGGCTGTCGAGAGACAGCTCGACAGCCTCGCCATTGAGGAGGATGCTCTCGCTCTCGATGAGCATGCCGCCCTCGGTCCCGATGACCAGGCAGTCCCACGCTCCAACGGGCGAGTTGGTGCTGTGATGCATCGAGGCGATGGCCTCGTTGGCGAGGCGCATCTCGATGCTGATCTCATCGTAGTCGCCCCACGAGGGGTTGTTGCGCTGCCCCTGGGCGTAGACCTCGCGGGCCTCCGCATCATTGAGCCACAGGATCATATCTATCTCGTGCGAGCCGTAGCCGTAGAGCACCCAGCCGCCGGCCTCCTCGGGCTTCAGCGCCCAGTCGCGGCCAGGGTCGCCGCTCTTCCCGTAGCGCCGGCGGATGACGTTCTTGACCTGGCCGATGGCGCCGTCGCGAATCAGCTCCCGCGCCCTGAGGTTGGCGGGTCGGAAGCGCAGGATCTGCGCGATCATCAGCACCACGTGGGCGCTGTCGGCGGCGGCGATCATCTCATCGGCCTCGGCCAGGGAGATGGCCATCGGCTTCTCGCAGAGGATGTGCTTACCCGCCTGCGCGGCGGCCAGGGCGCAGTCGCGATGCAGGTGATGCGGCAGCAGGATGGCTACCGCGTCCACGTGATCGTCCGCGAGGAGATCGTGGTAGTCGCGGTAGACGCTCTCCACCTCGAACTCCTCAGCCCGCTCCCGCGCCGCCTGCTCGTTGATGTCGCAGACGGCCACGGTGGTGATCTCCTCGAGCGCGCGCTGCGCAGGCAGGTGCGCGTTCGCGATCGCGCCGCAGCCGATGACTCCCATCCTGAGTTGCTTGGCCAACTTGCATCAGTCCCTTCCGGCGTTTCAGCAATGACAACGCGGCCGCGACGCCATGCTGGTGGCCGCCGTAGGCGTGCCCACGTTTTGATCTGTATGCCGGAGCCACTCCGCCGGCTCAGCTACGCTTCGGGAACTCGATGTCGAGTTCTTTCCGCAGCTTCGCCGCTTTGCTGCCTGCGATAGCCGACATAACTAGCCCCCCGAGGAAGAGGAGCATAACAGCGCCGCCGAACGTCATTCGCGCCCCTCCGCCCGCGCCCGAAACGCCCAGAAGCACACCGACTACTACGCTGATGACGAACAGGCCCCAGGTCGCCCAAAGGAAGATGTCTATGCTCCGAAGCTCCAGGCCGCGCCACTCCTCGAACCTCGCCGGATCAACTTCTGGATAATCCTGTGGGACCAACCTCACGTATCGCGGCCGCTTGACGGCATAGACGATACCGACGATGAGCAGTATGAGTTGAACCACTCAGCATCCCTCCTGTAGCGTTCCACGCGCCTGCCCGCCAGTTGTCGCCACGGATACGAACCCCGGTTCTCAGCATTCGCACCTACGTGGGAGATCGGGCTATCAGCCTTGCCAGGCGCTGCACAGCCGACCGGCTTGGCTCCCCCACCTCTCCTGCAAACCTACGGTTGCGCCCGGCTATCTCTTCAGCTCATCCTGCAGCTTCGCGTAGTCGGCCAGGAAGCCCTCCAGCCCGAGGTCGGTCATCGGGTGCTTGAAGAGCTTCTCCAGGGAGTCAAAGGGCAGGGTAGCGATGTGCGCGCCGCACAGCACTCCGCGGATGACGTGGGCAACCTGGCGCACGCTGGAGACGATGATCTCCGCGTTGAAGTACTCGTAGTTGCGCAGCATCTCTGCGATCTGCTCGACGACGAGCATCCCATCGTGGCCGATGTCATCCAGGCGCCCCACGAAGGGCGAGAGGTAGCTGGCGCCGGCCTTGGCGGCCAGCAGCGCCTGCGGCGTCGAGAAAATGAGCGTGGCATTGACGCGCACGCCCTCCCTGGTGACGGTGGACATCGCCTTGATGCCCTCGGGGATGAGCGGGATCTTGACCACGACGTTGTCGGCCCACGAGGCGCGCTCGCGCGCTTCCTCGATCATCCCCTCCGCGTCGGTGGCGAGCACCTCGGCACTCACCGGGCGCCCCTCCACCAGCTCGCAGATCTCCTCGATGGCCTCCCTCATCTCCCGGCCTTCGCGAGAGATGATGGTCGGGTTCGTGGTCACCCCGTCGCACAGACCCCAGTCAAGCGCCTGCTTTATCTGATCTATGTTCGCGGTATCCAGGAAGAACTTCATTGTACATCGCTCCTTTCGTCCCAGTCAGTCCGTCCAGTAGGGCGGGCTTCCGGCCCGCCGAGGCGGTCAGCCAGGCAGCGCTCGACTGGCGGGCTGGAAGCCCGCCCTACTGGAAGTCATCAAACGAACTCTAGTCCACCGCCTGGACGTCGCTCACTTCGGGGACTTCCTCGCGCAGCACCCGCCCTATGCCCATCGCCAGGGTCATCTGAGCCATCGGGCAGCCCCGGCACGCTCCCTGCAAGCGCACCTTCACAATGCCGTCGTCGGTGACCTCCACTAACTCCACGCCGCCGCCGTCGGCCTGCAGGGACGGGCGCACCTTCGCCAGCGCGGCCTCGACCCTCTCCATCAAGCTCTGCTGCTTTGTCTCTTCAGCCATCATGCCCTCCTGTTGCAGGCTTCGCCTGCAGTCGCGAGTGGCGAGTTGCGAGTGGCGAGTGACGACAAACAACACAACGGCCGGTGGTCGGCGTCGTAAGCCGTTACTCGCTACTCGCTACTGTCGTTGCTGTCGTTGCTGCGGCCGCAGGCCGCTGTCAGTCCGGTATCACCGCTGTGCTCACGCTCTGCTGGAAGCCGAAATCCCCGGTCGCGTAGCGCATCCGCCAGCCAGCCAGCTCCAGCACACAGGCGAAGTGCTCGTTGCGCCTCTCCCCGTCCGCATAGGCCACGCGCACCAACAGCCAGCCGTTATTCTCGTCGCGGTCCACGCGCCCGTCGCGAATCCTGATGCCCTCGACCGCGCGCTTCTCCCAGTCAGCCTCCAGCAACGCGGGCGCTTCGTCGCCGAACTCGCCCAGCAGCTCCTGCTGGCGCTGCTGGCAGTAGAGGTCCCAGTGCGGTGTCTCCGAGCTGCCGTCGCCCGCAGGAATGAGCCCGTAGTACTGCTCAGCCAGCCGCCAGAGCTTGCCCAGGAGGCTCTGGGGATGCGGCGGGATCGCCATCGTCGCCTTGAGGCTCTCCTGCGGCAGGCTGAGCGTTATCTCTCGCCCCTCGGGCTGCACCCACACGCCGAAGCTCTCCGCGACAAAGCGCAGCGGGACGAAGGTGCGCCCGTTCCTTATCTGCGGCGCAACGTCCAGCTCATAGGGCGCGCCCGAGACCCTCGCCTCAGTCCTGTCCACCCACAGCTCGACCTGAGGCACCATGCTGTCCGCCGAGCGGAAGGCCTCGATATGCCGATCCCCGTAGACGACGATCGCGCCCAGCCACTCGAAGATGGGCCTCACCGGCACCAGGCACCGGCCCTCCAGCGTGACGGGCAGCGTATCGAAGAACAGCTCCCGCGCGGCGCCCGCACTCGCGGGCGCACACGTCCCCGCCGCGATCGCCGTAAGCATCAGCAAGGCGAACGATCCACCCCAGCCTCTGCGCATCTGTACCATCACTCCCTCATCGCGCACTCTGCCAGCCGCCCACGCTTGTCCGTGCCGGAAAGGGGACAGTCACCTCAGGTGACTGTCCCCCTTTTCCACCAGGAACTCGATGGTCTGCTCGAAGCCGCGCACTCCCGCCGTGGTGCCGACGCCGGTCACGCACAGCGCCCCCACCGCGTTGGCGAATCGCCCCACGCGCTCCAGGTCCCAGCCCGCCAGCAGTCCGCGAATGAAGCCCGCGACGAAGGCGTCTCCCGAGCCGGTCCCGTCCACGACCTCCACCTCATAGGCCGGCAGGCGCAGCTCCTCGTCCGCGGTGCGCAGGTAGCAGCCCTCGGCGCCGAGCTTCAGCCCGGCCGTCTTCACCCCCGCGTCAAGCAGCACTCCGGCGGCCTTCTCCGGCTCAGTCTCGCCGGTTATCTCGACGGCCTCAGCGTAGCTGGGCAGGAAGATGTCGCAGTGGGGCAGGCACGGCGCGATCAGCTCCATCCAGCGGCCGGTCGCATCCCAGACGGTGTCCATACAGGTGGTCACGCCCGCCTGCTGCGCGGCTTCGAGCACGCTCGCCGCCGGCTCACCGTCGAAGCCCGGCATCACCAGCGCGCCCGCGAAGTCGAACACCTTCGCCGAGGTAATCAGGTCCATGTCAAGCTCGTCGGGGCGGACGGTGGCGTTCGCGCCGATGGCGTGAATGAAGCTGCGCTCGCCCGCGTCGTCAATCATCACCATGGTCGCCGAGGTGCCGGTGGTCTCGTCCACGCGCACGCGGCTGACATCAACGCCCTCGGCCTGGAGTTGGCCGGTGACGAAGCGCCCGAAGCCATCGTCTCCCACCTTGCCCATCACCGAGGTCGCGACCCCGAGCTTGGTCAGCGAGATGCCGCTGTTGGCCGCACAGCCGCCGACGCCCATCCCCATCTCGTCCACCAGCGAGAGCCGTCCGCGCTCCGGCCACTCGTTGACGGGCTTCCCCCACACGTCGGCGACCAGGATGCCGAGACACACCACATCGCTCATACGGGGACGCACCTTTCCCGCAGGCACGCGCTCTGCACCGACCGCATTCACTTGCGGATGGTATTCCCTCTAGTCACCCGGCAGTCCTTCTTCACCATGCCTGCGGAGGGCGTCTCTGGTGCGCTCGATCTGCCGGGCGAGGGCCTCGCGCCAGGCCATCACGACGTCAGGGTCGTGGGTGTACGACCGCACGTTCTTGATGATGCGGTAGTCGAGCTTCAGCAGCCACGAGTTCTCCCGATACAGCCTCGTATGCTTGCGCGAGCCGCCGATCTTGCCCAGCCGCCGGTTGAGCTGATTGAGCATGTGCAGGTACTCGTAGTCCTCCAGGCCCTCGCGCAGCAGTTCCAGCCGGACCGACGGAGCGGGAGGCACAATGGCGGGTGTGCCCCTTGCGGAGCCCTCGACGTAGTACAAGAGCCCGCTTGCCGCGGCCTGTACCTCGACGCCAACGCCCACGCGCGGATCCTCGAGAAAAACCCGGCTCACGCGGTAGTCGTAGGCCAGCCAGCCCAACATGCGGGCCTCGATGGGCCGGTAGTCGTCCCCGGCGGTTCTCAGGCTGACCGATTCGACGTCGCCGGCCTCCGTGAGCCGCCAGACAACCTCCTTCTCGCGCACGGCCGCGGCGTCAGCCAGGTCGGTCGTGTCAAGCGCCAAGCGGGAGTAGTGCTCACTGAGGCACGCGATCGCGGCCGGACACAGAGCCCAGGTTCCCAGCATCTCAGCGGCAGAGTAGAGCGCACCGGTCGGCGGAGCGTCCTCAATGGATGCAATCGACCGCTCAAGCTGCCAGGGCGCCAGGCCCTCGGGTACCCTGTCCTGAGGGCATGCGTAGGTGGGGAGAAGGTCCGTCCCGGTGCGCTGGTGCCAGTGACGCAGGGCCTCCGTCAGACTTCGGGCCGGCTCGGCCATGCCGACAAGCTGGTCCGTGCGCGCGGCGATGAGCGCGTCGGGCCGGATACCCTCCAACTCGGCGCGGGTGAGCATCTCCTCGGCAGTGGAGAAGTCGGGGCCGTCCTCGGCCCATCGCGTGAAGTCCGCAAGCAACTCGCGGGGTGTCAGACGATGGCGGAGTAGCTCCTCCGCGAAGGGCCAGTACTCTCGCGCGTTGAGGCCGCCGGTCCGGTCGTGGTACCAGACGAGGGCAACCGGCGCCGAGTCCAACCCGACGGAGACGGCAAGTGAGGGCTGCCTCGGCAGAGCGAAGTCGTGCACGGTCAACTCGACCGGCAAGGAGGAGCACGCGTGGTCCCAGTACCCGATACGAAGCTCGCCGCGGTAGACGCCCGGTGCGGCATTGGCGGGGACATCAACTACCCACCACAATCCGATGGGGTCGCCGGGGGCGAGTCGGATCATATTCGTGCGCTGAAGCAGATCACACCGCTCGCCCAGGCGGTACCATCGCATGTTCGCGGGCGCGATGGTCCCCTGAGGCCCTCGCAGCGGGCCATGCGAGAGTTCTACCTGGTCGGGATAGGCCTTTTCGCACAGAATGATGATGATGTGGAGCGGCTCCGACTCGCCCCGCGCTGCCGTGATCCGAGCCACCTTGGGGACGACGAGGGTCTGAACCGGCCTGTCCTTGGGGCACGCAGCTTCCATCGGCGAGGCAAGCGCGAGGCCCCACTGAGGGGCCACCCGCCGTCCCGCTTCGCGGCCCGGTCCCCTCCGCCACACCCCCACCCGCTCGTTGCCCTTGTCTCGCTCCTTCTGGAGGACCAGCGGCGCCAGCGCCGCGCGCGCGCGGTCCAGCCACGTGCCCAGGCGTTCGATCTCCTTGCCGATCGCGACCCATTCATCGAAGCCCGGCCTCTCGGCCTCCGCACGCTCCCGCAGGACAGCGATGGCCTCGGGCAGGCCCCCGGTGCCGTTCTGAAGCCAGTCTTCCTTCACGGGGATTGCGGGAGGATAGCCGGCCGCCGCGTGCATCTCGCGCCAGCGGCCCTCCAGGCGCTCGATCTCACGAAGCGCATACTTGCGATAGCCCTCGGTGTAGTTGGGCCGGAAGCCGACGAGATGGCCGTACTGATGGACCTCATGGAAGGAGCGGATGCAGTCGGCCCACGACATCCCCTCGCCCAGCACGCGGTCGTTGCGCGAGAACAGTATCCCCGCGACGTCGCCGGTGGGAAGCGGCATGTAGCCCGTCGGATTGCCCCGAAGGTCCCGCTCCTCGTAGCTGCGCAACTCCAGGGCGATCTCGGCGGTCCAGGCGTCCTTCTCGACCGCGCACTTCCACTCCCCGAAGTAGTGCCAGTCGGTCTGCCAGACGCCGCCCGGCGGAGCTTCGCTCCGCTCCGCCCGCGCCACAGCACCGCCCTCGCGGAACCATTTGGAGTCGAAGACGACCTCCTTCGGGGTCACGATGTACTCGTAGTAGCGCGCGTGGTCGTGACTGGGGTTGAAGAAGATCTCGGCGGAATCATCGCGCCAGGCCGGGCCGTCGTGCTCCGTGACCTTGGTGACGAGTCTCCCGGGAGCGCGCGTGACGCAGCGAAAGGCGACGTAGAGATGCTCGTCATCGTAGCAGCACCAGACGTGGGTCGGCTCCTGCGCGTCGCGCGGCTTGTTGTACATACGCCAGTACGGGTCGCCGGCGTAGGCCTCGTCGTTCCAGCAGGCGTCCGAGAGGTCCCCGTCAATGACCGGCGGCTCGTCTGTCTTCGGGATCTCGTGCTGATAGAGCCGGGTGACGAGCAGGTCGTCGAACCACCAGGATACTTGGCCCCTGTCGGCTTTGAGGGTGGTCTGGAGCGCCAGCGGGGAGACCTGCTGCGCATCCCTGGTTGGGTTGGCCCGCAGGTGCAGGCTGAGGCGTTGCCAGCCGTCGGTGGGGCTCTCGATGACCTTGACGACATTGCGGCCATCGCCAGGATGGAACAGGCGCAGGGAGCCCTCGCCCTCCAGCTTGATCCAGACCTGCACCTCGAACTCGGCGGTCTCGAAGGCATCGGCGACCGCGATCGTGTGACAGGTCGGATGCTCGTCCTCAGCAGTCGCGTCATAGCGCAAGGAGTACTTGCCGCTGTGAGCGGCCTGGTCGTCAATGTGCTGTTTGGCGCGCTGCTCGGGCGTAAGCTCGGCCGCCCACTCGAAGTCCGCGACACGGCCCATCTCCCCGATCACCGGCCCGCCAGCGCTGACCAGCAATGCCACGATCAAACCAGGGCGCATCTTGCCGACTCCTCTCCCCTATCCGCTCATACGCTTCGAGACCTCGACCATGCGGATGAAGTTCTCAGCCGCCGGTTCGGTGAAGGTCCCCGACGCCGTCCCGCCCAGGCAGAAGCCGCCCGGGCCGGCCGCCTCGATGAGTTCCTCGGCCATCTCTTCGATGGTCCCCCCGTCCAGCTTCTCGATGACCTCCATGTCATCGAGGTTGCCGACCAGGCAGAACTTGTCGCCGACGCGGCGCTTTGCGTCCGCCAGCTCACAGTCGCCCCACGGCGGGGCCTCCAGCGGGTCCAGGGCGTCAATGCCGATCTCCGCGATGGACTCCAGGAAAGCGTTCATCGGCCCGTGGTTGTGATAGTAACAGACGGCCCCATGCTCGTGCATCATGTCCGCCAGCTTCTTGTCGGGGTCGCGCATAGTCAGGTCGAAGGCCTCAGGGCCGAGTTGCGTGGAGGCGTACTCGCCTCCTATCACGCGGAAGCCGTCCACCTCCATCCTGCAAGCCTCCTCCAGCCACGACAGGCAGCGCTCGGTGGCGACCTCGACCAGGTGCACGAAGGCGTCGCGGTCCTCAATCCAGAGCAGCGCGTAGTCCTCGGGCGAGAAGTAGACGGCCGGGATCATCCCCGGGTTGGGCATCCCGCACAGCACCAGGCCGTCCTCGCCGATCTCATCCTTGCGCTCCAGGAAGGGCGTAGCATCAACTTCGGGCGGCTCGTAGGGGATGGAGAGCAGCTTCTCAACGTCGTCGCCGGTCTTGCAGGGGAACTCCACCTGCGCCGAGGTTATCGAAGTGCGGCGCCGGACGCTGCGCAGCTCGCCCATCGGCGTCTCGATGACGGTGATGGTGCGATCCTCCTGTGTCTCGCTGCGCGAGCAAGCCGCCGCGCCCAGGAAATAGCCGGCGCCGCCGACACCCGCGCCGATGAAGGGGTCGGTCTCTTTGATGAGCCGCTGGGCCATCGGGCCGTCCTTGTCCAGACGTCCCAGGCCCCAAGGCGTGACGGGCACGCGGTCGGGAGTGCCCAGCTCAATCGCGCACAGTATCCTCTCGCGGGAGGTCATCATCTCACACCCATTATGCCTGCTCGGCAGGCCCGCACGATATTGCGGGTCTACGGCCGCCAGAGGTTCCTGGGCTCGACGGTTGCCTCAGGTCTCAGCCACTTGGCGTGCCCATCCAGGAAAGCAAAGTTGGAGCCGCTGCCGTGGCGCGTTCGGTCAACTCGCTCCAGCTTGTCGGCATCGTAGCTCGCTCCGAAGGTCCGATATTTGCCACGCACCTCGAAGAACAGTATCGTCTGGCTCGGCTGCTCCACCTGTGCCAGGCGCAAGGACGAGCCGTTGTATTCGCCGACGAAGCTGAGCAGGAAGTTGACCCCGTAGCTGTGCGGGTAGCTCGCGCAACCCGCCGTCTCAGTGGGCGCCTCGTCGGAGGGACAGATCAAAAGCTGGCGGTTGCGCACGTACGCCTGCATGGTCACATCCCAGCAGATGCCAAGGCTCCCGTCGGCATCATCGAGCCTGGCTGGAATGATCACCCCATCGTAGTCGTCGGCGTAGAGTCGGGCCCCCAGCGCAAGGTTGCGCATATTCGAGAGGCAGGAGACGCTCTCGGCCTTCCGCAGGGCGTGCTCCAGCACCGGCAGCAGGATCCCCGCCAGGATGATGATGATCGCGATGACGACCAGCACCTCCACCAGCGTGAAACCCCGCCGCCATGCACAAAGCCCACGGGCAGTTGTCCGACCTCCAGCACGGTAGCCCCCACACGCGGTCCCCAAGCCACACCCCCTCCCTCATTGAGTGGCCTGAACCTGCGTCCATGCCGGCGATGGGGTTTTCCCGCTGCGTAGTCGGATACCTTCTCGAAGATGAAGGGTATCTTGAACCGATGCGGAAGCTATCGTGTGCGTTACCAGCACCTCGGTCGGACCGTGGGCCTCACCTTCCGCCCACACGTTGGGAGGACGAAACCGTGCGCTCCCTCATCGGGTTGCTCGCTTGTGTGTGCGTCGTTGTTGCGTCGAGTTCTGCGTCTGCCGCGACGATCAGGGTCCCCGCCGAGCAGCCAACCCTCGCCGCTGCCGTGGCCGCCGCTGCGGGTGGGGACGTGATCGAGGTCGCCGAAGGCGCCTACACGGAGGAGGTGACCGTGGACAAGCCCCTCACCATCAGGGGAGCAGGCCCCCACAAGACATTCCTCTCCTGCGGTGAGGAGGGAACGGTGATCACCGCCGACGCCGACCTGACGCTTGAGGGTCTTACCATCGGCCCCGCCAAGGACGGTGTGATGCTGGGCAAGAGCCGCACGCTGACGGTGAGGAGCTGCCGCATCAGCGGATGCAGGGATAACGGCCTCAACTTCACGAGCGATTTCCAGTCCCGCCTGTATATGACCGATTGCGAGGTGACGCTCTGCGGCGACGGGGTTGACCTCGAATCCACCCAGGGACAGGCGGTCAACTGCACCTTCATACGGAACCGTGATGATGGGTTGGACTATGACGGCGACGCGGGCTTCCTCTGCGTCGGCTGCCGGTTCATAGACAACCGCGACGACGGCATCGAGGTGCGTCTGGCCCCGCGCGCCGAGGTGGTGCTGGTCTTCTGCACCTTCGGCGGCAATGGGGAGGACGCTCTCGAACTCATCAACACGAAGAAGCTCGACCCGGCCGAGAATATCGTGGTGGTCAGTCACTGCAAGTTCCAGGGAGCAGGCCGATGGGACCTGGGCTGTGTTGACCTGCTCACCCCCGAGGGCGACAAGAACGAGGAGACCAGTAAGGAGCCGCCGCACGCGGCGGTCTATCTGTGCGCGAATGAGTTCGGGAAGCCAGTCGCGGAGGCCTGTTCGCCCAACATCCTCCCGATCATCGAGGCCGCGGGCGAGATGCCCGAGCAAGTGACCGTGGCCTGGACGCCGGCGGGAGGACAGCCGCAGGAGGTCGCTCTGGCGCCGACCATCCCGGTGGCGTGCGGCGTCATCAACCTGCGTCCGAACTACCAAGGTGGGGCGGTCGGCGACGCCGAGGGCCTCGCGGTCGGCGAGCATCACATCTACGTGGGCGACGATGGCGGCGGGGGAAGGATACACTGCCTCGACCGGGCCACCGGCGCGCTGCTTGAGACGATGTCCACCAACCCCTTGGCGGGCACCGAACTGAGCTTCACCGGGCCGGAAGGCCTGACTCTGCTGCCCCAGGGCGAGGAGGGAGGACTGCTCGTCCTCAATGACGTGAGTGACAAGGGCGCGGACGGGGCCATCGTTGAGCAATCGCCCGATGACTTCGGCCGGCTCCTCCACCACGTCCCGATGCCCAACCCCGATCACAGCGCCGAGGGCCTGACTATCGTTGGCGACACCCTCTACCTGACCCAGGCGGCCAACGGCCTCCTCGCCGCCAAGATGGCCGACCTGGCGCCGCTCGACGGCTTCCCCGTGACCTACCTCTTTGATGGCAAGCCCCTTCACATCGCGGGCGTGGGGTACGACGACAGCCACGTCATCGTGTGCGCGAGCGGCTACGCAAAGAAGCGCGGCAATGAACCCGTGCCGCAGAACTACCTGCTGGCCGTGGACCCCGCGGACGGCAGGCCGGTGGCGATCCAGTGGATCGGCGCCTACTGCAACGACGCCCGCGGCGTGGCCTGCGCTGACGGCCTGGTGTTCGTCAGCGACGGCTGGAGCCATTGGAAGCTGGAGAGCGGCTTCATCAACAAGCAGGGGCAGAAGGTCCTGATCTTTGCTCCGCCCACCGCCGATGCCGTCGCGGAGGCAACTGACCGCCTGCCCGTGCGACATATCTTGCAGACCGAGGAGCCCGAGCAGTAACCCGCGCGGCCGGCTCTCCGGTATTGAAGGACCTGGCCGAATCGTGTAAGATGGTGCGCGTTCCCTCCCCGGCCAAAAGTCGCGCGCGCTGGGAACTAGTTGCGGTTGCCGCAGCGTTGTAAGCGACGGACTGCTCAGAGCGAGACGCTGCGGCGCAATGAAGCGAGGTGACAGTCATAGCCCTGGCGATACGCACTGAAGACTTGACGAAGTACTACGCGGTGGGGCTGGGGCGCACGGCCCTGGGGCTGGACGGGCTGACCCTGGACGTAGAGGAGGGGCAGATCTTCGGCCTGGTCGGCCCCAACGGTTCGGGCAAGACCACGACGCTGAAGTTGCTGCTGGGTCTCATCTTCCCGACCCGGGGCAGCGCCGAAGTGCTGGGCCTGCCCCTGGGCAGATCCGAGTACAAGGCGCGCGTGGGTTACTTGCCCGAGGGACCGTACTTCTACGAGCACCTCAACGCGCCCGAGCTGCTGCGGATGTACGGCAGCCTGTTCGGCCTGGGCGGAGAGAGGCTGGAGAGCCGCATGCGCGAGCTGCTCGACCTGGTGGATATGTGGACCCGGCGCAACTACCGCGTGGTCAACTACTCGCGCGGAATGCGCCAGCGCGTGGGCGTGGCGCAGGCGCTGATCAACGACCCGGACCTGCTCTTCTTCGATGAGCCTACCGCCGGGCTCGACCCCATCGGGGCAAAGGAGATCCGCGAGGTCATCCTGAAGCTGCGCGACCGCGGCAAGACCGTCTTCCTCTGCTCGCACCTGCTCAAAGAGATGGAGCCGCTGTGCGACAACATAGGGATCCTCGCGCAGGGCCAGCTCGTAACCCAGGGCAACGTTGAGGACCTCCTCGCCGGCAAAGAGGGCCACTACCGCGTGGAGGCAACACAGGTGAGCGAGGAGTTGGAGCAGAGCCTCGCAGCCCAGGCAGTCGAGACTAAGCGACTCGATGGCACCTTCCAGGCGCTGTTCGCGAGTGAGCAATCGGCTTTCGAGGCAGCCCGGACGATCACGAGCAAGGGCGGGAGTCTGCTCAACGTCGGTCCCGACCGCCGCACCCTTGAAGAGGTCTTCATCGAAGTGGTCGGAGAGGAGTCCTGAGATGCGACCCATCTACCGAGTGGCGAAGGCCACGTTTCACGAGGCCTGGCGGCGGCGCTTCCTGAACGGGATACTCGTCTTCGCGATCCTGATCATCGGCTCGTCCTGGGTCTTCACCTACCTCTCACCCGGGGCGGAGCTGAAGATGCTCATTGACGTGGGCCTCGGCTCCATCCGCTTTTTCGGGATGTTGATCGCGATCTTCCTCGGGGTGCGCCTGATACCCGAGGAGATCGAGAAGCGCACCATCTACACGCTGCTGGCCAAGCCGGTGACCCGGGCGCAGTTCCTGCTGGGCAAGTTCTTCGGCGGCCTCGCGACCGTCATCAGCAACGTGCTGCTGATGGGCGTGGCCTTCTACGTGGTGTTCGCTATCAAGGCCCCGCAGTTCAGACAGATGACCCCGGAAGAGGGCCCCGCCTACTCGATGGAGTTTATGTACGCCAACGTCGCCAAGGCCATCTTCCTGAGCTTCTTTGAGCTGGCCCTCGTGCTGGGCATTGCGGTGGTGGCCTCCGTGGTGTTCTCGTGGATACTGGCCGCCATTTTCTCTTTCTTCGTGTACTTCGTAGGGCAGATGAGCGGCTTCTTCGGGCACTTGGCCGACCCCAAGCACGGCGCGGGCCCGCTTGCGCGCTACGTTCTGGGCACGGTCTACCGCATCATCCCCCACTTCGAGAAGTTCGATGTGCGCGAGGCGATTCTGACCGACGTCCCGGTCGCCTGGGCGCACATCGGCACCGTGGTGGGCATGGGGGCGGTCTACTTGACGCTCGTCATGCTGATGGGCTATCTCTTCTTCAGCCAACGTGAGGTCTGAACGGCGAACGGCCGACAGCAGACCTCGGACATCAGACATCAGACCAACGGCAAAGGACGGGCAATCGCACATTGCGGGAGCAGGTGCGCGGGGGTTGGTGGTGCTCGCTGGTCGTGATGTCGTAGTCGGAAGTCGGTTGTCGGAAGTCGGACGTCCGAATTGGTGGTGACCATGCGCCTTAGTGACGGAAAGACCGTAGCCGGCTGGATCCTGGTCATAGCGCTTTTCGCGGCGCTTCAGCCGCTGTATAGGAAGATCGAGTACGACCGGATGGTGCTGGGTTACGGTGCGCCCACGCCCATCACTAAGGTCCTCCAGTACGACGCCCCCGCGATGACCGGCGTGATCGTGGGAGCGATGGTCGGGGGCTTCCGCGAGGTCGCGGCCTCTATGCTCTGGATGAAGACTCACTCGATGTGGCACGAGGGCAAGGGCACCGCCTGGGACGCGCTCAGCCTGATGCGTATGACCACGCTGCTGGACCCGCACTGGCTGGAGCCCTGGCGCATCACCGCCTGGCACTGCGCCTACAACCTGTTCGTGGAGACCGACGACCCGGCCGTGAAGGCCAAGCTTCTGGACATGGGCGTCAACGTGCTCAAGGAGGGCATCTCCTGGAACCCGCACCGCCATGATCTGTACTTCGAGCTGGGGTGGACCTACTTCGACAAGATACGCGACTACGAGCAGGCCGCGAAGTGGCTCGGGGCCGCCTGTCGCTTCGAGCACCCCGAGTACATCGAGCGTTTGATCGCTCACGGATACGAGCGGCTGCCCGACATTGACCGGTCCCTGGAGTGGTACGACTACTGCCTGAAGCGCCGGCCCAACGACCAGACTGCGATCGGGGCGACCATC
Organism: uncultured bacterium; assembly: GCA_965603135.1. Taxonomy (GTDB): domain Bacteria; phylum Armatimonadota; class Zipacnadia; order Zipacnadales; family UBA5352; genus CBFDBV01. The sequence continues at coordinate 2,952 of CBFDBV010000034.1, read as the reverse complement.
ACCATCCGTGAGCGCTACCTGCCGGCCTGGCGGCTAATGCACGAGGGGCGCTACGACGAGGCTATTGAGGCTGTGAACGATTACGTGGCAATCAACCCCGACGGCATGATCGCGTTGCATCTGAAGGCGCACATCTACGAGCAGTCCGGCGACTTGCGCAAGGCTCTGCAATGGTGGCAGGTGGCGGCGGATACGGCGGCCCTGGATGCTCAGGCGCGCACCAAGGTGGCCGAACTCAGCGCGGAGTTGGGCCTGCCGGTGCCCGAGGAGCCGACCCACATCTTCAAGCAACAGGAGGAGATGGCCGTCCCCCGGCGGGGCGAGTGAGCGTCGCCGAGCCCTTGCTACTCTCAGTCAACCTCAGTCGCCCGTGTCAGGAATGCGGGGGACACCGGATGCGGCAGGCTTGGGACGCAGATACATGGAAGCCGGCGGATGTTCCCATGATGCCGGTGGCGCGGCGCAGAGTCAAGAATGACGTATAGTGTCCCCCGAATTGAATTGCCAGCCCTCCGGGCCTCACTGTGCTGCATGTTTGGTCACTGTACTTCCCACACGTCAAGCCGGCTCAAAGCCAACTCCACCCGAGCACGTCGGAGACCTTCCCACCAGCGACGTCGATCACGAATGTGGCCCCCTCATCGAAGGACCAGGTCCATATTTGCGTCCCCGCATGACGGGCCACCGGACTGTCGACCGTCCCGCCGACGACCTTGACGAAGTGCCCGGAGAAGGACTCTCTCAGCAACTGCCCCATGTCGCTCTCCCTGCCTGGTTCTCCGAGCAGTTCAACAGCCTTGCGCGCGCTCATTCCAGGGCGTACATCTTTCCATCGGGGCAGCAGTTCTCGCTGCAATTGCGCCTGCGCCTTGCCAGCCCGCTTCTCCACGCCCTTACCCCCAATGCGTCTGAGGGCTCTCACCGCCGCGGCTCGGACCGTGCGCGATGGATCGTCTAGCCGTTCAAGGAGGGGTTCAGTTCCCTTGGACGACCGTAACTCCCCCAGAACGTCGGCCGCGGTGACTCGCACTTCCGGGGCATCTGCGCGGAGCATCTCGGTGAGGTGTAGTAATAGCCGAGGACGCCCATACTCGATTTGCGCCAGTGCTTGTCCGACGACCAAAGACACCTCTGGGTCGTTTCGTCTGAGCAGGGCAAGCAGCGGGGCGACCGCCTCCTCCCCAAGTCTGCCCAGTGCCTTTGCCGCCTGCTCGCGGCCCTGCGTAGTCGCCTCGACTAGGTGGGCAGTCATTGGCTCGACGACCGCCGCACCTAGCCTCACGACCGCGTCGCTTGCCACTTCACATGCCCGGGGGCACTCGCTACAGAAGAGGCTAATGAGTGGGCGTACAGCCTCGGTGCCCAGACCCGCCAGGGCCTCTGGCCCCATCCTCGTGAGTGCTTCCCTGGCCCCCTGTCGTGCCCACACACCCCCACGCTCGAGTTCCTCGATTACCCGCTCCAACGCCATCGGCCCGAGCTCGGCCAAGCCTGCTGCTGCTGCCGATCTGACGGCATCCGCCTCGTCTGCCAACACATCCAGGAGGGGCACCACCGCGCCCTGGTCTTGTGTGCGTCCAAGCGCCCGCGCCGCTGAGGCGCGTACCTGTGCATCCCTGGAGTGGAGGGCATCAGTCAGAGGAGGTACGGCCGCCGACCCCTCTGACGCTGCCTCATCATACTTGCCCATGCCTATCGCGCAGAGCGCGCGTTCCTCGGCGCTCTCTGGCACCCACCCTTGCTGCGTCAGGCCCGCAGCAGCGGCGGCCCGGACACCGTGGCACGGGTCCTCCTCAAGGGCCGTGACAAGCGCGTCGACCGCACGGGGTGTCTTGTACCGTGCAAGCTCCTCCGCTGCTTTCTTCCGTGTCTCCGCATCCTCAGATGTCAACCGACACAGCGCCAACCACACCATTCTCTCCGACCTCCCTACTCACCCAATTGGAGGCACACCATACCTGTTTCGGCTCGGCTGTGGGCTTGCGCCCGGGTTTCTGAGGGCTCAATACACGCGCCAACCTCCCCTCAAGGCCCGTCAAAAAGCCATCACTTCCCGGTGTCCCCCGAACTGCGAATTGAACCAGGCAAGCTCGGTCCTCGCAGCTCGTAGCTGGCCACTCAACTCAGTCCTTCGACTTGGGGAAGTACGGGAACAGCCGCATCGCCAGGTTCGGCAGCGGCATTGACTGGAGCCACACCCGCCCCGGACCCCTCACCGTCGCCAGAAACAGACCCTCCCCCGCAAAGAAGATGTTCTTGAGGCCCTTCACCATCGCCACGTCGAAGTCCACCGTCGGGTCCATTATCGCCACGTGACCGGGGTCCACCTTCAGCCCTTGCCCGGCCTCCAGGTTGTATTCAACGATCTCCCCGGCCAACTCCATAAAGGCGATGCCCGGGCCGGTGATCTTCTGAAGGAAGAGGCCCTCGCCGCCGAAGAGCGCCGCGCCCAGGCGCTTGTGCATGTGCATCTCCAGGGTCACGCTGCTCTCGGCCACCATGAACGCATCGCGCTGACAGATGAGGCTCTGCCCCGCCTCGAGCTGCATCGGGACGATCTTGCCCGGGGTCTCGGTGGTGAAGGTCACATACCCCTCGCCCGAGTTGCAGATGTAATCGGTCATGAACAGCGACTCGCCCGAGACCGCCCGCTGCAACGCGCCCAGCAGCCCTCCCTTCATCTCCGTGTTCATGTCTATGTTCTCGGTCATCCACGACATTCCGCCCGCCTCGGTGAACACCGACTCCCCCCGGCTGAGCGTGATCTCGACTGACTGCATCACTGTTCCTCGGATCTCGTGTTTCATCAGATTGCCTCCTTCGCCGACTTCCGACTACCGACTAACAACGCGGAGCCCACCGGGACGTTCTCGTTCGTCGTTGGCCGTTGGGCGTTGGTCGTTGGCCGTTAGTCGTTGGCCGTTAGTCGTTGGCCGTTAGTCGTTGGCCGTT
>CBFDBV010000033.1:0-18122 GCA_965603135.1 uncultured bacterium | reverse complement strand
GTCACCCCCGACCCGCTGCACAAGGACATCGTCATCGCCTGCGCGAACGCCGGCCTCAACATCCTCTGCGAGAAGCCCCTCGATGTGACCGTCGCCGGCTGCCAGGAGATGATTGACGCCGCCGAGGAGAGCGGCATCCTGCTGATGGTGGACTTTCACAAGCGCTACGATGAGTATCACATCGCGATGAAGCAGAAGATTGACGCCGGCGACCTGGGCACCATCCAGTACGGCTACTCGCACATGGAGGACCGCATCGAGGTGCCGCGCGACTGGTTCCCCGGCTGGGCGAAGAACAGCTCGCCCGCCTGGTTCCTGGGCATTCACTTCTACGATCTGACCCGCTTCCTGACCGGCGCGAACGGCGTGGCCGTCTGGGCCACCGGCTCCAAGGGGAAGCTGAGCGGCCTGGGCGTTGACACCTACGATTCCATCTCGGCGAAGGTGCTCTTCGACAGCGGCGCCAGCGTGATGTATGACACCTCCTGGATAATGCCCGACCCCTTCGAGGCCGTCGTGAATCAGTACATCCGCCTGGTGGGCACCGAGGGCTTCCTGGAGTGCGACTCGCAGGACCGCGGCACCATCACCTGCACCTACGAAGAGGGGATGATGACGCACAATATGAGCTTCCTGCGCCAGCGGACGGACAAGCAGGGCCGCGAGATCTGGGAGGGCTACGGGATGGACAGCATCGCCGACTTCGCCCGGAGCGTCAACGTCCTGCTTGACGGCGGGAGCCTGGAGGACCTGGGCGCGTACCCGTCCGGCTACGATGGCCTGGAGGCCACGAAGATCGCCGCCGGTGTGCACGAGAGCCTTGAAACCGGCGGCATCGTCGAGCTGTGACCTGCGCCTCCGGGCGATGGCGAACGCCGCCCCGTGGGTGGCCATTGCTGCGGCAGTGATTCTGGTGGTATCCTTCGTTGCCTGGGTAGGCTTGTACCTGTACAGGGCTGGTGTGCAGACTGGCCAGATGTTGGCGTCAGTACCGGCGTCCGATGCGCAGCAGAAGCGAGTGCGAAAGGCTCTCTTGGGCGGCTTCTGGCCCACAAACTGGGGAAGCAGTGCGCCGCTGGAGACTTGGCAGACGAAAGACCGCATGCGTGAGATCCATGATCTTATCAGCTCTGGCGACTTGGAGATTAGGGTCGTACCGGCTGGCGGCCATACGCTCGGTATCGAGTTTCCCCTCGCGAGGGGAGTGGTCTATATCAACCAGGAGATCGTGGACTCTGGAACGCTCGGCGAGATCGCTGCTGTGTGCTTCGCTGAGTTCACCCATTCGGGCCAAGGGCTTGGTGTTCGCAGCGAGCAGGGAGCGCAGGAGATCTACTGCAAGTGGCTAACCGGACTCGACGCGAGCGGATATCGCTACCAGGATCACCGTGATGAGCGCTTTTGGAGTTGGCGTCACGGAGGCAACACGGAGAGATGGACACCACCACAAGCCCGTTGAAGCACAAGAGCGGCCAGGAGGGCATGGAAGTTGTGACGCGGCGATGGCTGCGTCTTGCCTGCGTATGGGGGGTACTGACATTCGTTCTCGTGGCCTCGTCGGTGCTGTGGGCGAGCCGGTGGCGATGGGCTCCCGCACTGGCTACGTGGGATGTGGGCCGATGCGTTAAGGTTGAGCATGGCGAACTGGTGTCCTCTTGTGATCGCGCTCCCATCGCGTTGGCGCTGGGGGACGCGGCGGTGCCGGGTTTGGCGCGCGCTTGGTGGTCGGGCTCCATGGCTGAGCACAGGCTGGTTGTGAGCCGTACCCTTGCGCTCATTCGTACGCCCCGAGCTCGAGATGCGATGTTTCGTTTGCTGCAGAGGGCGAAGGACAAGGTACCCGAAAGGGACCTCATGTTTGTGGCCGCGAATCTGGGCGAATACGACGACCCGGTCACTGATGTGCTTCTGTTTGAACTGGCGGCGGACAAGACATGGCCGGGAGGAGTTCGCAGGTGGGCGGTTGTCAACCTGATATGCAATGAAGGAGTTCAGCTCGAGGCTCGATTGCAGAAGCTGATCCGCGCGGACACCGATGGGGTTCTCGCGCACCGCATCATATTCAAAGTGGGGCTTAGAGAAGATAGGAGTCTCGACCATCTGCTCGAGCTGTACTCGGAGCATCCGGAGCAGGAAGTCAGGAAGGAAGCGCGCAAGACGTTGGAGTGGCGGCGCGCACTGCGCCGAGACCGATAAGCGAGGGCTCGAGCTACAACTACGATGCCGTCGGCAACCTGCTGGAAAAGACCGACCATGAGACGCAGCAGACCACCACCTACACCTACAACGAGGCCGACCAGATCACCAACACCGGCTTCGGCTACGATGACAACGGCAACCAGACCGCGGAGCCGGGTGCGACCTATGAGTATGACAGCCAGAATCGCATGACGGGGGCGATGAAAGGGGGCGTGACATACAGCTATAGCTACGACGGTGACGGCAACCGGGTCAGCCAGGCGGAGGACGGAAGCGCCATTGAGTACATCGTGGACCGGATGGGCGGGCTGGCGCAAGTTGTCGCGGAAGTGACCCTTGACAACACCATCGAGGTCTTCTATGTGCGCGGGGATGACCTCATCAGTCAGTGGCGGAAGAGCGATGGGTCGGAGACCGTCTCCTACTACGGCTGCGACGGCCAGGGCTCGACGGTGATCCTGACCGACAGCGGGGGGGTGGCGACGGACCACTGGTTCTACGACGCGTGGGGCAACATCGTCGAGCGCCACGGCAGCACGGTCAACGTCTTCCGCTACACCGGGCAGCAGCAGGACGGCACGGGGCTGTATTACCTCCGCGCCCGCCACTACAGCCCGACCCTGACCCGGTTCCTGCAGCGCGATCCCGTCGAGGGCTGCTTGACCGAGCCGCTCACACTGCACAAATACTGCTACTGCATCAACAACCCGGTGAACCGGGCCGACCCGACTGGGCTCCAACACACCCTCGGGAGCTTCATGCTTGGCGTGCTGCAGAGCATATGGCTATTCCTCACGGAGAGCTGGGCTGCCTGGCTGACTGGTCTGGCGCTCGTCGGTGGGGGCATCTTGTTGGCGCTGCGGCGAGGGGGATCGAGGGCCATAGCCGTAGCCGGTGGCGAACCAGCGACCTACCGTGAGTTACAGCGCGTGAAGCAGGCGTTGGGGGAACCCATCCTGTGGCCGACTAACTGGGGTACGCGAGAGCCCCTGGAGGACTGGCAGACGACGAACCAGCTGGAGAGAATGCTGGAGGAAATCGAATCGGGTGTGATAGCCGTCTACACAGTTGCGGTGGAAGGCGGCATGAAGGGCGCTGAGTTCCCCCTCGCTCGCGGTGTACTCTACATTGATAAGAATGACGTGAAGGCGGGCAGCACTACGACTTCCGCGGAGATCGTGGCTGTGCTCTTTGCTGAGTTCACGCACTCCGCCCAGGGGCTGGGTATTCGCAGCGAGACGCGCGCCCAAGAAGTCTATCGGAAATGGTTGACGGGCCTTGATGCAAGCGGGTACCAGTATCGGTACCACAAGAGCGAGCGATTCTGGACGTTCCGACACGGTGGCAATACGGAACGATGGGTCGAACCAACCGAAGATCCATGAGGACAAACCACCGCTCAACTCAGTCACTGTCGACGCAGCGGAGTCTCGTTCTCCGGGTTGCGGTGGGATGGGCTGTACTCGCCAGTTTGATCCTGTCAGGCTGGGCTCTGCGGGGGTCGTGGGCGCCCAGTGTGGCCGAGTGGGACGTGGCGCGATGCGTCAAGGTCAAGGATGACTCCTGGAGCGAGCCCGTTCCTCCCGTTGCGCCAGTTGCTCTTCGACTGAGAGACGCTGGCGTGCGGGGATTGAAGCAAGCGTGGTCGAATGCGAGCACAATGGGGCACAGGGACGTCGCCGCCCATACGCTTGGGTGGATTGGATCACCCTACGCGCGAGACGCGCTGTTCGAGCTGATGAAAGAAGGGAAGAGAACGGCGTCAGTCAAAGACCTGCGCCTCCTCACGGCATGCTTGGGCTACTACCATGGTCCGGTCACTGATGTCTTGCTGTATCAGATAAGCGCAGACGACGGGTGGCCTCCGGTGGTCCGGAAGCTTGCAGTCAGCGACCTCATAGTCAACGGTGGATCAGAGCTGGAGACACGCATCGAGCGGGTGATCAGCGCCGACAAGAACGGGGTCTTGGCCCACACCATCATGTACAGGTTGGGATTGCGAGGCAGCAGAGACCTCGACCACTTGGTCAACATGTACCTTGACCATCCAGACAAAGCTATCCGGGAAGAGGCCCGCGAGGTGCTGCGATGGCGTCAGTAGGTCGGGGCACAGGCACCCGTGGCCAGGCGCCTCATTGGAGGGTCAAAGCGGCGGCTCGCCTCAAACCGCCGACCAGATCACCAACGCCGGCTTTGACTACGATGACAACGGCAACCAGACCGCGGAGCCGGGTGCCAGCTATGAGTATGACAGCCAGAACCGCATGAGCGGGGCGACCAAAGGGGGCGTGGCGTACAGCTTCAGCTACGACGGCGACGGCAACCGAGCCAGCCAGGCGCAGGACGGAAGCGCCATTGAGTACATAGTGGACCGGATGGGCGGCTTGGCGCAGGTTGTCGCGGAAGTGACCCTTGACAACAGCATCGAGGTCTTCTACGTGCGCGGCGCTATTCGTGGGCTGATAACCGAACCCGGGGCGAGCTTCTTCGTGGGCGCAAGCCGTGGCGGAGCGTTCTCCTCTGATGGCGTCATTGACGAGTTGTACGTTTACGGCCGTGCGCTTTCAGTTGGGGAAATCGGCATCCTGACCGGGAAGCCGGAGCTGGTGAAGCCCAGGATCCACGCCGTCGAGCCTCTCCAGCGCTTGTTCTTCCTCAGCGAGAGGGTCATTGGCTTTCGATGCGAGCTGTGCGGGCGCATCGAGCCCGCTCGGCACCGATTGCGCGCCGAACTGCTTGGGCAACCTGAGGGCGAGCCGATAGCCGCAATGGCCGCGGAGGTAACGGGCGCGACGCACGTCCTTGAGGCGACCGTGCCCCGGGAGGGCTTCTGCACCCTCCGCGTCGCGCTTACGGACGAAGCCGGCACCGTGCTGGACGAGAAAACAGCTCAACTCCGCTTCATTGATGGGCCGTTCGCTGGCGGGACTGCACTTGCCGAATGACACCCTTACGGGCCGTCCGTGCGCACCGTCTGATTTGACACCCCCTGCCGGCCTACGTATACTTATGCACAGAGCATCACCGACGAGCCACCAAGGCACTGCGCGGATGGCTCGTCCGTCTTCAAGAAAGAGCGTGTGATCGTAATGCCTAAGATCATCACCGAGCTTCCCGGCCCCCAGTCGAAAGAGATCCTGGCCACAGCCCAGAAGTACGAGCCTCGTTCCATGGGCGATCAGATGCCCGTCGTCTGGGACCACGCCGAGGGCTGCATCATCACCGACGTTGACGGCAACGAGTACCTCGATTGGTCCAGCGGCGTGCTGGTGGCCAACGTGGGTCACTGCCACCCCTACTACGTGGAGCAGGTCAAGGCGCAGTGCGAGAAGCTCTTCAACTGCTACGACTTCGTGAGCGAGCCGCGGGCGGAGCTGGCGAAGAAGCTGGTGGAGATAACGCCCGAGCACATTGACAATGCCTTCCTGGTGAGCACCGGCAGCGAGGCCACCGAGGCCGCCATCCGCATGGCCCGGCGCACCCATGAGGGCTTCGAGGTGCTGGGCTTTCACGGCGCCTTCCACGGTCGCACCTACGGCGCTGCGTCCGCGGGCGGCTCGATGGGCGAGAAGCGTGGCTACGGCCCGATGACCCCGGGCTTCCTGCACGCGCCCTTCCCTTACTGCTACCGCTGCCCGTTCGCCAAGCAGCTCCCGGAGTGCGGTCTCTACTGCCTGGAGTATCTTGACTGGGTCATCGGCCGCGAGTCCTCGGACGCTCTGTGCGCCGTCATAGCTGAATCCTATCAGGGCGGCGCCGGCGGCATTGTCCCGCCCGAAGGCTGGATGGAGGGCCTGGACGCTTGGCGCAAGGAGAAGGGGATGTACTTCATCCTCGATGAGGTGCAGTCATCCTTCGGCCGCACGGGTAAGATGTTCTGCATGGAGCACTGGGACATTGAGCCTGATCTGGTATGCCTGGGCAAGGGGCTGGGCAGCGGCATACCGTGCTCGGCGGTCGTGGGCACCAGCGAGATCATGGAGGCGCTGCCGCCCGGCTCCATGGGCAGCACCTACGGCGGCAACCCGATCTCCTGCGTGGCCGCCCTGGCTGCCATCAAGATCATCCAGGAGGAGAGCCTGGTCGAGAACGCGGCGAAGATGGGCGAGCTGTTCGAGGCCCGCTTCCGGGAGATACAGCAGGACGTGCCGCAGTTCGGCGATGTGCGCGTGCTGGGCCTGATGGGCGGGTTGGAGTTCGTCAAGGACCCGGAGACGAAGGAGCCGGACCCGGACCTGACGCGGCAGATCGTCTACGAATGCTTCCAGCGCGGCCTGGTGTGCATTGCGCCCATCGGGATGTATGGCAACGTGGTGCGCGTTGCGCCGCCGCTGGTGGTGACCGAGGACCAGGCCAACGAGGCCCTGGCCATCTTCGAGCAGGCCCTGCACGCAGCGGTCAAGGCAACCTGAGGCGGCGGGCCGAGAAGGACGCGCGGTCAATGCGAACCATCGGGCGACGGCACTTGGCCGTCGCCCGGTTGACAGAGGAGCGTGGGGCACGTATTCTTATTATACGAAGAGCCGTTTGGGTATAATAGCGACTCCCCCTATGATTGCAAGGTATAATAGCGGGCAACGCGAGAGGCTGGCCGACCGATGTGTGATCGGAGGCCCCTTCCTGGGTTCGAGGGGATTAGGTGGCGTATATTGCTGGTTCGCGGCTTTTGTGGTTAAATGGCTACGCCGCGTAGGGCAGTACCCTTGAGAAGAGCAGAAAGAACGCGTTTTGCTAGCCGATAGGGGTAGCCACGGCAGATCATCTTGCTCGACTAGCTGCCTTAAGAAGGGAAAACGCGTTTTCCCTTCTTAACATACAGGGAGTGCGAGCTATGCGGGCGAGGTCCACGAGCCGCCGCCGGGTTCACACGCAGAGCCTTCGGCAGGCGCCCTTATTATAGGCAAAGCCGGTTGGGTATAATAAGGGTACTCGTTGTTATACTTAACTGGAATATGAGCCGCAATCTGAGGTCAAACGACAGGTGTGACGACAAGGACCTCGCTCTCGGCGCTGTGGCTGGGAATCCAAGTGCTATTCCCCAGTTAGGAGGGCGCTCCTAGCGTGGACCCGAAGGAGTTCGAGAACAGCACCGCCGGGCAGGCACGGCGCACCCCGCAGGGCTACTGGGCCTTTGTTCCAGCGGCTCTGCCACCGCGCGTGACCTACTCTGGGGCCTTGGTGCATGGCCTCAGCGAGGCGGGACACGCACTCGGGGCTTTGAGCGAAATCGGCAGGTTCGTGCCCAACGCAAACCTGTTGATCACGCCGTACTTGAGTCTGGAGGCAGTGCACAGCTCTCGCATCGAAGGCACCCAGGCATCGCTGTCCGACCTCTTCTTCACGGAGGCAGGCGAGCCGGGTCGAGCGCAAGCCGCCGACGTCAATGAGGTCGCAAACTACTTGAAGGCCATGCGTCACGGGCTGGCCAGGTTGAGGGACTTGCCGCTATCAAACCGGCTGGTTCATGAGCTGCATGCCCGACTGCTCGAAGGAGTGCGAGGGGAGTACGCGACGCCCGGGGAATTCCGGCGCAGCCAGAACTGGATAGGGCGACCGGGCGTCTCCCTCGAGAATGCGGACTATGTCCCTCCGCCGCCTGAGCAGATTGCACAGTTGATGAGCAACTGGGAGCGGTTCCTGCACGAAGTTCGCGACGTCCCGCTGCTCATCCAGTGCGCCATCATGCATTATCAGTTCGAGGCGATTCACCCATTCCTTGACGGAAACGGGCGCGTGGGCCGTTTGCTCGTTAGCCTGTTCTTCTGTGAGCGAGGCGCGCTCTCGCAGCCCCTGCTCTATCTGAGCCCTTATCTCGAACTGCACCGAGATGAGTACTACGCGCGTCTGTTCGCTGTGAGCCGCGAGGGCGACTGGGAGGGCTGGTTCGACTTCTTCGCCGGCGCCGTCCGCGTGCAGGCTCGCACAGGCTCAGTTCGCTGCCGGGAGATGCTGGAGTTGCGCGAACGGTTGCGGGCGGAACTCAGGGATAGGTCACAGTCACCCACCGCAGCCGCGCTTCTGGACCTGTTGTTCGAGCGTCCTGTGGTCAAGATCTCCGAGGCGGCAGAGCGGCTGCAGGTAACGTATGGTCCGGCGGCCAAGGCGATGGATGTGCTCGCTGAAATGGGCGTAGTGCGCGAAGTAACCGGTCAGCGGCGGCACCGGGTCTTCTGCGCTCAGGCCATAGTGGACGCCATCGAGGATGCCGCAGTGCCGCTGGATGAGCAACCTCAGAGGCCGCCGGGGTCATGAGAGCCGCCCGCATATTCTCGATCGCCTTCGTCACCGGCTTCTCGGGCGCAATGATGCCCGGGCCCATGCTGGCCCTGGTCATCGGGCAGACCGGCGCTCAGGGCATGCGCGCAGTCTGGGCCATCGTCGGCGGACACGCGGCGCTTGAGATCGTGACCGTCGTCCTCCTGGTCGCCGGACTGCGGCACGTCCTGCAGCGGCCCCGCGTGCGCGGCCTCATCGGCCTCATCGGCGGCGCCGCGCTGGGCCTGATGGGCGCGGATATGATCCGCAGCGCGGGCCAGGTTGCTCTGCACACGGACGTGGCCGCCGATCAGTTCCCGTGGCTCAAGCTCTTTGTCGCCGGCGCCGCCGTCTGCATAGCGAACCCGTACTTCGTCGGCTGGTGGGCCACGGTGGGGACCGGACAGCTCGCGCACAGCGCCCCGAAGAGCGCCGGTGAATACGTTGCCTTCTACGTGGGCCACGAGCTGTCGGACTTCGTCTGGTACGCCGTCGTCGGCTGGGTCATTGTCACCGGCGCCGGCTGGCTGTCGCAGACGGTGTACACCTGGCTGATCCTGCTCTGCGGCGTGGCAGTTGCGGTTCTCGGCCTGTGGTTCATCTGGACCGGCGTGGCCTTTACCTGGCTCGGGGCCGGAACCGAGGAAACACCCCTTTCAGCCGAGGGCTTGCCCTCGGGGCCAGCGGCGAATGACGGCAAGCGATAGCGTCATTTCCAGCCTCCAGCCTCCGCCGTACGAGGAGTGAAGTGGAAGATGTCTGAAGCCGAACGCAAGCTCAAGATCGGCCTGCCCAAGGGCAGCCTGCAAGAGCCGACCGTGGCCCTGTTCCGCAAGGCGGGCTTCCCGGTTGCCGTTGATGAGCGCGCGTACTCCCCGGACCTGGGCGATGATGAACTCTGGGGCGTGCTCCTGCGCGCCCAGGAGCTGCCCGTGTACATCGCCCATGGCGCACTCGATTGCGGCCTCACCGGATACGACTGGATTCTGGAGCGTGGCGTGGACCTGGTAGAGGTCTGTGACCTCATCTACGCCAAGAAGGGGATGCGCCCCTACCAGTGGGTGTTGGCCGTCCACGAGAACTCCGAGATGGAGAGCGTGAAGGACCTCCAGGGCAAGCGCATCGCCACCGAGCTGGTCGAGGTCACGAAGAAGTACCTCGCCCAGCACGGCGTCGAGGCGGAGGTGGAGTTCTCGTGGGGCGCGACCGAGGCCAAGTGCCCGGACCTGGTGGACGCGGTCGTCGAGGGCACCGAGACCGGCAGCACCTTGCGTGCCAACAACCTGCGCATCGTCGAGGTGCTATTCGAGTCCTGCACCAAGTTCGTCGCCAGCAACCAGGCCTGGGAGGAACCCTGGAAGCGGCAGAAGATAGAGAGCATTGCGCTGCTGCTCACTGCCGCCCTCGCCGCCGAGACCAGAGTCGGCCTGAAGATGAACGTGCACGAGGACGACCTCGATGCCGTTCTCGCGTGCCTGCCCGCCCTCAAGAACCCGACGGTATCGCCTCTGACCAACGGGGGCTGGGTTGCCATCGAGACCATCGTTGACACCGACCTGGTCAAGAGCCTCATTCCGAAGCTCAAGCAGGCCGGGGCACAGGGGATCATCGAGTACCCGCTCAGCAAGGTCGTCGTGTAACGACGGGCAAGGGGCAAAGGGCAAAGGGGAACGGCGAACGGCCAACGGCGGGCAAAGGGCAGGGGGGAGTGGCGTAGCAGTTGTCGTGCCGTGGTGGGTGAGCTGTGGCCCCTTTGCCTCTTGCCCTTTCCCCTTTGCCCTTTTCCGGCTTGACAGGCCCCGCGATTTCCGCTAAGTTGTACGTGGCGACGTGTCCAAGGTTGGCGGCAAAAGCGGTGCAAACCTCGACCGCAGAGCCGCAAGAGGGGGTGCTGAGTGGCCATGGTAGAGTGCCCGGATTGTGGTGCCCGGAACGCCGAGAACGTCATTTTCTGCGTCAGATGTGGTGCATCCCTGGTCGCACAGGTGGTGCCCGCCGAGCCGGCCCCCGGGGAGGCCACCGATGAGTTGACCCCGGTGACCGGCGAGCCGGAGCCGCTGCTGGCGGAGGCCGCGGACCTGTTGGGCAAGGGCGATGCCGAGGGGGCTGTTGCCAAGTGCAAGGAGGCGCTGGGCATCGCGCCCGATCTTGCGGCCGCTTACTCACTGTTGGGGATGGCTGAGGAGCAGCGCGGCAACCAGGCAGGGGCCGCCGACGCCTACCGCTGGGTGCTCGAGATAGACCCCGGCCGCACGGCTGAGCGGGAAAAGCTCGAGCTCATCTCCGCGCAACTGGGCGACGGGAAGACGGCCGAACAGGGGTCGTTGGCCGAGGCCCGCGAGAGGAACTGGCTCGTTCGCTATGCGCCCTTCATTGCAGCGGGAGCCGCCGCCCTCTTCGTGCTTATGGTGCTCACCGGGATCGTGGTGCGCGTTACCCTCGTCCGTGCAGCGCACAGAACCTACGATCAGCAGATGCAGGCCGCCCAGCACAGCCTGGACCTTCGCGACTACCAGGCGGCCACTCAGGCCTTCGAGGCTGCCCTGGAGGTCCGTCCGGACGACCGCGACGCGGAGCAGGGCCTGAGATACGCTCGCCGCAAGTGGGAGCAGACCGGCTCGGTGGCCCGCGCCGAGACACGCCGGGCATCCTCCGCGCCCGCCAAGATCGTCTCTGGCGGCGGGCCGAACCCCTTCGCACCGGTCCCGATCGGGCCTCGCAACGTCGAGCAGCCGCAGACCCGGGCGCCTCGCCGCGCGATAAGGCCTCCGCTGGTCAGCTCCGCGCAGGACGAGGTGGACTTCGGCCCGTCTCCGATTGAGCCGCCGGCCGAGCAGTCCGAAGGGTCTCTGCTGCTACGTGGTGAGGAGGAAGCCCCCCCCGAGGAGCCGGCTCCGCCAACTGAGGAAGCGCCGCCTCCGCCCGAGCGGTCCCGAGGAGAGATCACTATCTGGATCAGCGAGGCGCCCACCGCCGGCGAGGAGACCGCTGCGCCTGGCGCAGAAGTCGGTGGCCCTTCGCCCGGGGAGCACGCCTCGCGCGCGAGCAGCCTCCGCGAACAGGCCAACGCCCTCCGCAGACAGGACCGTTGCGCGGAGGCCGCGGCGCTCTATGCTCAGGCCATCGAGGAGTACCGAGCGGACAGCGCGGCAAATCCGCGTGCCAAGGCACTCAATGACACGGCTATCCAGGCGTGTGAGGCAGCCCGCAAGCTCTGCGAGACCTCACAGGGGTAGTGACCGAGGGCCGCAATGGGCAATGGGCGATGGGCAACGGGCAAACGGCAGCAGGCCGTGCGGAGGGGCCGAATGCGAGAGCAGTCCCACGGAGCGGGAACGCCCGACGCATCCGGCCCACTGAACCGCGGCAATCGGGGTGGGCCGGATGGGGCCCCTGAGACCGCTTCGCGGTCTCTTAGGAGTTGCTGCGCAACTCCCCCCACCGCGCCTTCCCCATTCGGCCCTTCGTACGCCTCAAATGGGCCACGTGGGCCCTCGCCTCGCCGTGATGCAGGCGCGCTGGCGGTGCCAAGGCCCCGCTGCCTGAGTTTCGCCCGCTCGTACTGGGGTTGTGCGCTGCTCGCTTGCGCCCTGTGGTGGTTGTGGCCGGCCACGCCGGCGGCGGCGCAGACGTCCCCCCGACAGATGGGCATCATAGTCCCCACGCCGGCGCCGCTGACCGGCCCAGGCGCCATCCCGCCAGGTCATTCGTACGCCGACGCTCTTGCTGCCGGGTTAGCCGCCTCGGACGAGCTTGCGGTCGCATTGCTGTATGAGCGCTCGCCGTTGGTCGTCTCCCGCCGCGTGCAGTTCCCCGCCGTGGGCCCGCCTGAGGAGTGGTCGGCCCTCGCCCCGCTCCTGGCAGAGCTTGCCGGCCAGTTGCAGTTGGACTACATCCTGGTCACCTGCCTCTGGCCGCCGGCGGCAGGCGATGAGGGCAACTCGGTCTCGGTCCAGGGCGTGGTCGTCGTTCGCGGCAACGGGTCACATCGCATTGTCTTCAATGAGACCGAGACCGACCCGGCGAAGCTGGTGACGGCCGCCTCTCACGGCATGGCTCGGCGGGTCGTCACCGCCATCAGGTCCAAGTTGCCGCCGCCGGCCGCTGCCGCCGAGGAAGAGGCCGTGCCCGTAGAGGTGCGACCTGCCGAGCAGGAGCGCCCGGAAGAGCAGCCGGTCACACCGCCGGTGGAGCAGCCCGCAGAAACCCCCGAGGAGGCAGCTCAGCCGCCGGCAGAAGAACCTGGGCCTGTCGGGCCGGAAGCCGGACCTACGCGGGCTGACGCGCCCGCAGGAGGCAGCGCGTTTGACGCGGCGCTGGCAGCCTTCGAGAGGGGCGACTACGACGCGGCGTCCGTTGCCCTGCGCAGGGCTCTTGAGGAGCAGGGGGCCAGCGGCGAGCTGTACCTGCTGCGGGCGCGGATAGACCTCGCCCGCCACGATGAAGAGGCGGCTCTGAAGGACCTTCACAGCGCGGTCGGGGCCTCGCCCGACCTGGTCGAGGCGCGCATACGCCTCGCGCGCCTGCTGGATGGACGCGGCCTGTGGCAGGACGCCGTCAAGCAGTATCGAGCAGCATTGGCGATCGAGCCCGGCAACGTCGAGGCTCTGCTCGGCCTGGCCGGGGTCTACCGCGACAACGGCCACAGGCGCAAGGCCATCAGCCTTCTCGAGGAAGCCCGGCCTACCCATCCGAGCCCCGAGGATGTGACGCTCCTGGTGGCGCTGGCGGATCTCCATGCCACGGGTCCGGCCGAGGGAAGGCTGCAGGCCGAGGCCGTCTACCTCCGTGCTCTGGCTCTGAGCGGCGGCGAGGGTGCGGCATCGATCCTGGAACACCTGGGCGACCTCTACCTGAAGCTGCACCGGCATCGCGACGCCCTGAAGTGCTACGCCCAGGCAGCCGATCCCGCCCTGGGGGGCTCGATCCGCACCAGCATGGTCAAGCGGCGC
The DNA here is from genome assembly GCA_965603135.1 of uncultured bacterium. Taxonomy (GTDB): domain Bacteria; phylum Armatimonadota; class Zipacnadia; order Zipacnadales; family UBA5352; genus CBFDBV01. Next base: position 4,716 of record CBFDBV010000033.1, on the reverse strand, counting down.
TATCAGGAAGTTATGCGAGCGGCTGACACCACCGTGCGCGAGGAGCTTGATGGCACCTGGCGGACGCTCCAGGACTACGTGCGCGACGGGCTGGGCGAGCGCGAGCAGGTCGTCGCCCGTATGACTGCATATCAGCACCATCTTGAGGAGGCCATCAGTTTCGCGAGCAGCGTGGTGCCGCCGGCGTCTCTGAAGACGCAGCACGCGCAACGCCAGCTCGCTTACAGCCTGGCCCTCGAGGGGACCGTGGCGGCCCTGGCCTACCTCGATCTGGGAGGCGACGACCTTCTCCAGCGCGCCCAACAGCGTCGAGATGATGCGCTCGCCGAGCTTGCAGATCTGGGCGCGGGCAACTGACGGCCAGCGGCGTGCGACCTCGAAGCGGCAATCAGCGAGCGACGCACAGGAAGCATGGCCTCGTCTGCCGTTGGTCGTTTGCCGATCCGCCTTCGCTGAAGCACCGCGGACAAGTTTGCCCGTTGCCTGGGGTGGCGGGGCCGACAATGATCGAGCATGCGGGACGCTGGTTGATAGTGGTCGGGGGCGCCATTGCGGTGCTCGGCTTGTGCTTGATCCTGGTCGGGCGCTTCGCGCCGTCCGGCAGGGTCCTGCCCGGGGACATCGTGGTGCGGCGTCCGGGGTTCACGCTCTACCTCCCGCTTGTCACCTGCGTGGTGGCGAGCATAGTGCTGACGCTGGCATTCTGGCTGGCAGCTCTCCTGCGTCGGTGAGCGTGTCGTCTGACGTTAGTCGTCTGTCGTTAGTCTGAAGTCCGAAGTCCGAAGTCCGATGTCGGACCCCGGAGGCCCAAGCACATGCTGATACACGAGTGGATAAGGTATCGCAACGAGCAAGTGCAGGAGGCTGTGAAGCGCAGGGAGGGCGAGACCGGTGACGAGGCCGAGGGCGCGGAGCAGGGCTCTCAAGGTCCCGGCCCCGATGCCGAGGGTATAACTGAAGCAGAGGTGTTGAAATCCTTGCAGGCAGAGCTGCAAGAGACCGGCGCGAGCATGCAGGAACGGCTGGCACAGCTCCGGGCTCGCCAGCGGCAGTTGCCCATTGACATCGAGCAAGCGGAAGCTGACGCCGAGCCGGACGCTCCCCGAGGAGCGAGCGAGACGCGCGAGGAGCTTGTCAGGCGCCTGCTGGACCCGACGCTGGGGCTGAAGGACTGTGCTCTGCTTCTGGGCGTATGTGCGACGACCGTGCGCCGGTACACAAACCGTGGCTTGCTCAGGTGCTTCCGCACGCCCGGCAATCAGCGGCGTTTTCGTCTCTCCGACGTGCTGGAGTTCATGGAGCGTCGCGACCGGGAGGAGGAGTGAGGGCAATGGGCAATGGGCAATGGGCAATAGGGCCACCGCGCCCTGCTCGTTGTCCCTGCTGGCGCTGAGGTGTGATGAGCGTGCCGTCGTACCATTGCCGATTGCCGATTGCCCATTGCCAGTTCCAAGTGGAGATCACGGCACATGATTGGGATCGCTCTACTCGTTGTCCGTCCGAGCCAGGCTCGGGCTTATACCGCAGACAGGCTCCATCAACAGAACGTGGAGGTCCTCCTCACCGACAGCCTTGCGGACGCGCTGGAGGTCTACGGTGCCGTAGAGCCGGATGTCGCCGTGCTGGACCTCAGCCTGGAGGACATCGCCGGCCTGGAGACCTGCACGCACCTGCGTGAGAGGATAGACTGTCTCGTCATCGTCATCGGCGATGAGATGGCGACCATCCTGCCGGCCGCGGCGCTGCGCGCGGGGGTTGATGACTACGTGCCGCGACCGTACAGCCCCCTGGAGTTGGCGGCTCGCGTGCGAGCGGCCTTGCGGCGCGTGAAGGAGTACTCCGGGCGCCCTCCCGCTCGTGTGGAACTCGGCGAACTGATGATAGATGCCGAGCGCTACGAGGTGCTGGTGCGCGGGGAGAGTGTGGAGCTTGCGCCCAAGGAGTTCGAACTGCTCTTCGCGCTTGCCTCGCGCCCCAACGAGCTGGTCAGCCGCGAGGAGTTGCTGGCGCGGGTCTGGGGCTATGATGCCTCGGCGAGCAGCCGGACCCTCGACGTGCACATCGGCCGGCTCAGAAGGAAGATCGAGCGAGACCGCACGCATCCGGAGATGATCCTGACCGTCCCGCGCCTCGGATACAAGCTGGCAGCTTAACGGCGGGCAAAGGGCAAGGGGCAAAGGGCAAAGGGGAACGGCGGGCAAACTTGTCCGCCGTAGCCTTGGCTAAGACGGATGGGCAAAGGGCAAGGGAGTGTGTCCGAAAAGCCCAGGCCGTCAGCGGGCGGGGTGGCCAACCCGCCCTCCTTTTCGGAGAGGCTCCGTAGCGGGATGTTGGAGCCGTGCGCCGTTGGTCGTTAGTCCGAGGTCCGATGTCCGGGGTCCGATCTTGATCATCACCGGCGTGGAGCCGCTGCAACTGGACGTCCCTCTGGAAGAGCCGATCCCCCCCAGCGTGGCGCGCCCGCTCACACACGTCCTGTCGGTTCGGCTGGTGCGCGTGACCACGGACGGCGACCAGGTGGCCTGCGGCGAGGCCTGGGCCGAGGGCCTGGACAGCCTCACCGAGGCCGTGGAGTTGCTGGCCCCGCTGGTGATCGGCGCCGATCCTCTGGATCGCGGGGCCCTCTGGGAGCGGATGGTTGACCGCCTGACGCGCCAACAGCCGCGCCTGCCGGGCGGGGCCGGCGCGCTCAGCGCTCTCGACCAGGCTCTCTGGGACCTGGCGGGCCGCGCGCTGGGCCTGCCGGTCTGCCAACTGATCGGCGGCAGGCGGGGGGCGCGCCTCGATGCGTATGCCACGGGCCTGTACCTGGAGGCCCCGGCGGTGCTTGCCGCGAAGGCCACCGAGTTCCTGGAATGCGGCTTCCGTGCGGTAAAGATGAAGATAGGCGCGGGACGGGAGCAGGACCTGGCCGCGGTCGCTGCGGTCCGCAAGGCCGTGGGCACCCAGGTGCCGCTGCTGGTGGACGCGAACCAGGCTTACGCGGATCGCGATGCCGCCCTGGAGATGGGCCTCGAGCTTGGTCGCTACGAGGTCTTCTGGTATGAGGAGCCGCTCGCGCCCGACGACTGGGGAGAGTACGCGACACTCCGCGCAGCCCTGGACACGCCCATCGCCGGCGGCGAGACGCTCCGCTCTCCGGCGCAGTTCCTGCAGGCCTTCCAGGCCGGGGCGCTCGATGTGGCGATGCCCGACGTGCGCCTGTGCGGCGGCATCACCGGCCTGCTCAAGGTCGCCGAGCTGGCGCGATGGTTCGGCGTGCAGATCAGCCCGCACAACTGGGCGTCGCCGATCGGGACCATCGCCAGCGCCCACGCGGCGGTGACGCTGACCAACTGCACGATGACCGAGGTTGAGGCCACGCCCACGCCGGTGAGCGAGGGGCTCATTGACCCGCCCTTGACCTTCGAAGACGGGTTCCTGACGATCCCCGACGGCCCCGGCCTGGGCATCAAGGTCAGCAACGACTTCGTCCAACACTGGCAATAGGCAATGGGCAATAACGACACGCAATCCGCAATCGGCGGGGCTGTGGCCCCATTGCCTATTGCCCATTGCCAGAGGTGGAGGGCGGTCTGGTTTGAAGCCCACAGATCTCGCGCGTAGAGTTGACGAGGCGCGCTTGCGCCGCCAGGAGGTCATTGACCGCGTCTGCGGCGCGTGCGGCAACAAGTGCTGCTTCTCGATGACGATGATGGGCAGCCAGGACCTGCGCCGCCTGATCAAGGGGATGCGCCTCGACGAAGAGCTGGACCGGCGGCTGCGCGCGGGCCTGCGGCGGCGCGCCGACGAGCTGGAGGCCGACCTCGACGCGGTGGAAGAGGTCGCCTCCCTGCTGGCCCCATCGGCATCGGAGGAGCAGCGCGCGGACCTCGATGAGCTTGACGGACACTGCGAGCAGTGGCGCGAGTTCGTTGAGTTCCTGCGCAGCGACTTCGAGCCCTCGATGGACGACTTGCGCAGGCTGCTGCTGTTCTCCGCGATCCGCTCCAACACCCTCAACTGCCTCGGCAGGTTCCCCGGAGGACACGGAGCGCTGGTGAATGTCTCCGAGGCCTCGGCGAAGGGCGAAGGGGCGTTGGAGCAGGAGATCCGACCTACGTTCCGCTTCTCGGGCCGGCGACGCATCGCCCCACCCAGGTGCCTGTACTACCTGGACCCGGAGGGCTGTCTGGCGGGCGACTGCAAGCCCGCCAAGTGCGCCAACTTCTTCTGCGGGGGAGAGCCGAACCTGCTGGCCGAGATGCGCGCCGCGCTGAGCTTTGACGACTTCGTGCTCTCCAACTTCTCTGTGATCGGCATTGAGCGTCTGCTGGAGCACTTGCGGCTGGAGCAGGACCTGGGGCTCGAGTTCGTGGAGCCGAAGATACTGCTGGGTGTTGAGGACCGCGCCTTGGCGGACATCGAGGGCGCTCTGGCCGCCTGCGGCATTGACGTGCGGGTGGAGCCTCTGGGCGAGAGCGCGATGCGGTCCGCTGCCGAGGCGGAGGCGGCGCTGGCTGAGATCGGCCCCGCTCAGGCCAGCATTGAGGTCTACGACCACGTGGATGGCAACGTTCTCTACGAGCTTGCGCTGGCGCTGGATCGCATTCGGTTGCGCGACGAGCATCCGCGGTTTGTGCTGGCTGTCCGCGGCCTTCGCCCGGCCCCGATGCCGCACCCGATGTGGGACGATCAGATGATGTCCCAGCCCCTGGGCGCGCTCGATATGTTTGT
>CBFDBV010000032.1:0-18217 GCA_965603135.1 uncultured bacterium | reverse complement strand
GACCTCAAGGCTGTGAGGCGGCTGTGCGCTTATCGCTGAACCTGGCCCTCGAGTCGCGCGCCCAAAGGATGGCGGCGCCCGGTATGCGCCGAGGTCCGAGTAGGTGGCGTCGGAGCTTCCACCGTTAGCAGGAAGACGGCATCGTCCCGAGCGGACCGTGCCGGACGAGCGGGCCGCGCAAGCGGCCAACAAGAGTGGTACCGCGGAGCTGAGATATCGGCCCCGTCTCTTACGGAGACGGGGCTTTATTGTTGAGCACGCTTCACAGCGCAGAGGAGGTGGCCTGATGGACGAAGCTGACCTGGACCTCATCCTTACAGCGCGAGTCGGCTCGCCGCTGACGGCCACCGACTCGCGCGCAGCGGACGGAGACGTGCTCAACTCAGATGCAAGGCAGGAGGAGTAGAAAATGGCCCGACAAATCAGGATATTTGACACGACTTTGCGCGATGGCGAGCAATCGCCCGGCGCGAGCCTGGATACCACTGCGAAGGTGCGCATCGCCCACCAGCTTGCGCGTCTGAATGTTGACATCATGGAGGCCGGCTTCCCGTTCTCGTCGCCCGAGGACTTCGAGGCGGTCAGCACCATCGCGCGCGAGGTCAAAGGCCCGACCATCGCGGGCCTGGCACGCGCGCGCGCCGAGGACATCGAGAGCTGCTGGGAGGCGGTCAAGCACGCCGAGAAGCCGCGCATTCACACCTTCATCGGCACCTCCAAGGTGCACGTGGAGAAGAAGTTCCTGACCACTGAGGCCGAGGTGCTCAAGATGGCCGTGGAGGCGGTGGAGCTGGCGTGCAGCCTCTGTGATGACGTGGAGTTCTCGGCCGAGGACGCCACGCGCACCGACCTGCCGTACCTGCGCGATGTGGTCGAGGCGACCATCGCGGCCGGGGCCACCACCATCAACATCCCCGACACGGTCGGGTACACGACGCCCTGGAAGATGGCGGAGACCATCCGCTACCTGTTCGAGCACGTCCCGAACATCGAGCGGGCCACGATCAGCGTGCACTGTCACGATGACCTGGGGATGTCGGTGGCGAACTCGCTGGCGGCGGTGCAGGCCGGCGCCGGCCAGGTGGAATGTACCGTCAACGGCCTGGGCGAGCGCGCGGGCAACGCCGCGCTGGAAGAGATCGTCATGGCGCTGAGGACGCGCGCGGATGAGTTCGACTGCGAGACGCAGATCAACACGCAGGAGATCATCAACACCTCGCGCATGGTCTCCAGCATGACCGGCTTCGTGGTGCAGCCCAATAAGGCGATCGTGGGCGCGAACGCCTTCGCCCACGAGGCGGGAATCCACCAGCACGGGATGATAATGGACCGGCAGACCTACGAGATAATGCAGCCCGAGGACGTGGGCCTGAGCGAGAGCGTCTTCACCCTCGGCCCGCGCTCGGGCCGCCACGGTCTCCGGCAGCGGCTGGAGGCCCTCGGCTACGAGGTCGCCGAGGAAGAGATGGACCAGCTCTACGAAGCCTTCCTGGCGGTCGCCGACAAGAAGAAGCAGGTCTACGACGAGGACCTGCACATCATAATGAGGCAGGTGTCCGCCAGCGAGGCGGCTCAGGTCTATCACCTGGAGCGTCTGCAGGTGACCTCCAGTACCGATGCGCTGGCGACGGCTACCGTGGTGCTCAGGCGCAACGGTGAACGTCTCGAGGAGACAGCCAGCGGCAACGGGCCGGTGGATGCCGCCTACCAGGCCATCAGCCGGCTGACCGGCGTCGAGGTGGAGTTGGCGGACTACGCCATCCGCAGTGTCACGCAAGGAACGGACGCCTTGGGCGAGGCGACTATTCGCGTCAGGCGGGGCGAGGATGAGGTGATGGCCAAGGGCGCGAGCCTGGACGTCATCGAGGCCAGCGCTCTTGCGTATCTGAACGCCATCAATATGCTGCTGCTGCGTGACCGGTAACGGCGGAGGCTGGAAGCTGGATCCTGGAGGCTGGACACGACCAACGGCAAGCGGCCTTCCAGCCTCCGGCATCTGCCGTTCGTGGTATAATGGCCGCACGATGAACGGGCGCGAAGAGGCCCGGCGACGCTGGGGCGTGGTGCTCTGCCTCGTCGCGGTCCTGGTCGGGGCTTGCGCGGGGTCTGCGCTCGCAGACGTCGAGACTGAGATAGAGGAAGGCCTCGGCCGGATGCTGGCCGAGGCCTTTTGCCGGCAGCGCGGCGTGCTCGACCAGCCGCTCCTGCGCGACTGGGTCGCGGACATAGGGCGGGAAATCGTGGCGCACTCCCCGCGCCAGAAGCTGGAGCATCACTTCATCGTCCTTGACAGCCCCGAGGCGAACGCCTTCGCGCTCCCGGGCGGCTACGTCTTCGTGACGGCGGGCCTGCTGGAGAGCCTCTCGTCCGAGGACGAGCTGGCGGCGATCATAGCTCACGAGGCCGCGCACCTGGCGAACCGCGACTTCCAGCGCGTCCTCAAGCGCCAGCTTATGTTCATCGCGCTGGCCGCCATCCTCCGGCATAACGACCAGCGGGAGTTGGTGCATCTGACCTGCGCCGTGCAGGTCATCAACACCCTCCGTCATAGCCGCCGGCGCGAGGCGCAGGCCGACGCCGGCGGCGTCAGACTCGCCACCCAGGCCGGCTATGACGCCCGGGGGCTGACCTGGTTTCTCTCACGCATCGGCGCGGGCAGGTGGTCGTACCTGGAGACCGTCTTCAGCACACATCCGCATCCGACCAAGCGCATCGCCTGGATAGACCTGCAACTTCAGGAGCTTCGTGCCCGCGAGCCTGAGCAGATGCTGGCAGTGGCGGAGGCGCTGATGGCGCGCGGCAGATACAGCGCGGCGGCGGAGGTCCTGGAGGGGCTGGGCGGTCCCGCCTGGGCGGGACTGGCCGCGCGGCGCGAGACGCTGCTGGGCGAGATCGCGCTTGCGCGGGGAGATGGCCCTACGGCGGGGCGGCACTTCGCCTCCGCTCTGCGTCTTGCTCCCGATGACGAGCGAGCACGTGCGGGCCAGGCGCGGGCTGAGCAGATACAGCCCAGCGCGCCGGTGGCCTGGGACGGGCTCTCGCCGGAGCAGAGCGCGGCGCTGGAGGAGGCGGAGGCCGAGATCCGCGGCAGCCAGGATGCCGCCCGCCGCGCGTCCCGGGCGGCCTGGGAGCATCTGCGGGCGCTCTGGCGCAACCACCAGGTGGCCCGAGCCCTGGAGCTGGCGCAGGTCTTCGATCCCGAACTGCGCGACCCGGCGTACCTCTGCCTGGTGGCCCAGGCCTGGGACATGCTCAACCAGGTCGTCCAGGGCAGCAACCTGGTGGCCCGCACGCTGAACCTGCGGGAGGAGGTCGCGGACGGGATGGCCGCGCTATGCCGGGACCTGCCGACAGCTCAGCCGGGCATCGAGCAGGGAGCGGTGACGCTGCTGAAGCTGGCCGCTGAGCTGCCGGAGAGCGGGCGTAGGGCAGGCTTCCAGCCTGCCGGCAGGCTTCCGCCGTCGCCAAGGCTACGGCGGACAATGGTCGCCTGCCCCACGGGAGAAGAGGCCGCGGCGCACCTGGCGCGAGTCGCCAGGGGCTACGAGCGCTCGGCGGCCTCGCTGGCGCCGATACTGCTGGAGCTGCTGGCGGCGGGAGAGGGCGATCCTCTGGGCCGCCTGGTGTTCAGCCGTTTCGCGATCCTGCAAGCACAGGTCGCGCTCAATCAGCGGCGGCTGCACCGCCTGCACCGCGAGGCCTGGGACGAGGCCCGCGCAGCCTGGACGAGCGATCTCGAACTCCGGCGCATACGGCTGAACCTGATGGGGGCGGCCGCTCCCCCGGCCGGCAGGCAGATCTGCGTTCGGCTCACCAGCCGCCGGCTCAGGCAGAGCGAAGAGGTGGTGGCCGCCGCCTGGCACCAGCTTGGAGCGCTGGGCGACACCGTGCTGACCCTCGGCAGGCAGCAACTCGGGCTGTCCGAGCCGCAGGTAGGGAGCCCAGAGGGGTTCTCGCCCGAGTTGCGAGCGCTACGGATAGTGTTGAGGATTTCCGAACTAGAGGTGCGCGCTGAGGAGGTGAGAAGGAGATGAGGGAAGAAATACTCACAACGGGACGTTGCTGGTGGATTCCCTTACCGGGCTGGCAGCGTGTAGGCGCGAGGCACGGAGTGATCTGCAAGGCGGACACAAACGTGCTGACGCGGGCGAAGGAAAACCGCCGGGGGGGAGCGTCGAAGGGTGAGGTACGCAGTCATCTCCGATGTGCACGGGAACCTGGTGGCGCTGGAGACGGTTCTCGAGGAGCTGTCAGAGGCCGCCGTGGACTCCTATCTGTGCCTGGGTGATGTCGTCGGCTACGGCCCCCGGCCGAACCAGTGCTGCGATCTGATCCGCGAGCTTGATTGCGTGTGCATAAGCGGCAACCACGATGAGGCCGCGGTCTTCCCGGGGAAGGAGGAGTGGTTCACCGTCCCCGCGCGCCACTGCATTCTCTGGACGCGGGAGCAGTTGACTGACAGCAATCGCGAGTTCCTGAGGAGCCTCGAGCCGATGGCGATGATCGGCGACAGCATCACCATCTGCCACGGCTCGCTCCCGGACCCGGACCATTACACCACGACGCCCGCCGATGCGCTGCTCACGCTCGAGACGATGCAGACGCCCATTTGCTTCTTCGGACACACTCACTACGCGGAGTGGTTCATCTACGGCCGCAACGACGAGCTGCCGAGCGAGCATCCGCAGCCCCGGGGCGGGACGTGCAAGCTGGAGCAGGGGCTGCTGTATCTGATCAACCCCGGCGCCGTAGGCCAGCCCAGGGACGGGGTCGAGATGGCCAGCTACGCCATCTACGATGAGGAGGCCGGCGAGGTCACCATCTATCGCGTGGCCTACGACATCGGCAGGACGGCCCGGCAAATGCAGGAGGCGGGCCTGCCGCAGAGCATGCACGCGCGACTGTGGCTGGGCGTGTAGCGCCTGGCGGTTAGCATCCCGGCGACGCGGGTATGCATCTTGGTGGGCTCACGAGGCTCTTCCGTAACCGTCGAGAACGGCATTGGTGGGCCCGCCTTCGCCAAGGCTTCCGCCGTCGCCAAGGCTATGGCGGACAAGTCGGCGGACAGGCTTGGAACCCCACCCCACTGGAGGCTAGGAAACGGGCTTGCCTGCAGCCGGGATACGGAGAGCGGAAAGAGGTGAGGCGTGATGCCCCTAGAGGACAAGGAAATGCGGCTGCGAGTCACGCGCGAGATCTCGAAGTTCGACGTAGACACGACGATGCTAGATGTGAAGGTCATCAACCAGGTCATCTACCTGGGCGGCAGCATCACTCGAATCCGCGCGCCTGGCATGCCGAGCGACCTGAGGAAGGTCCTGGAGGACATACGCCAGGACCTTGAGAAGATGAAGGGGATCAGCGACATCGTGATGGAGGTCAAGCACGACTAGGAGTGACCAGGAGCGTTCGCGCTCCGGTGTAGTAGGCCAGGCCGGGCCGGCCGCCGCGGGGCTTGGTCACATGCTTGGCCAGCGTGTAGTCAACGACGATTTTGCCCTCGGAGCGGCGGGCACTCAGCTCCGCTGCCAGCCGGGCCGCCTCCTCAAGACTCGCCTCGGGCACCTGCTCGGGGCGAGAGTTGGCTCTTAGCAGCACGTGCGCCCCCGGCGCGCCCCTGACGTGAAACCACCAGTCATCCGGCTGCGCGGCGTGAAGCACCGCGTCGTTCTCTGCCCCGCTCTTGCCGTAGAGGATCGCGTAGCCATCGGCGGTCTGCGCGCGACGTGGCTGCGGGCGGCCCACGCGCGCCGAGGTGGGCCGGGCGGCAGCCCTGGGCGAAGGTCCCGCCGAGGCGGGATAGCCCTCGGCGAGGAGTTCCTCTTCGATCTCTCGCAGGTCATCCTCGGTCTCAGCCAGCTCGATCTGCGTGTCCACTTGCCGGAGGTATTCGAGATTGTGGCGGGCCGCGGCCAGCAGGCGTGGGGCGAGCTGGTTGAGCCGCGCGCCCTTGCGGTAGCGCCTGAAGTAACGCTGGGCGTTCTCCAGCGGCGACAGTAATGGGTCGAGCGGGATGGTCAGCTCCCCGCCCTCATCATCGAACATCGGCAGGGTGACCTCCGACTGGCCGGCGGACAGCTCGTAGAGGTGGGCCAGGATCGCCTCGCCGCGCCGGCGGTCGAGCTCGGCCCCGTCCGCTCTGCTTGCGGCCTCCTTCCGATGCGTCACCACGCGCTGGGCCCTGGGGATGGCATCGCGCACGGCCGACATCAGGCGGTTGCGCAGCTCCCTCATCGAATGCTCCGCCGCCAGGTCGCCCTCAAGCTGCGCGAGTGCGGCGCTCAGGGTCGGCACGTCATCCCGGCGGCGGCCCTGAAGGCAGACGAGTTCGATGGGGTAGGCAAGTTGCGGCCGCTCGCCGTGCTCGTCGTAGTACAGGTAGCTCGCGGACCGGGCGGCTGCCTGCTCGGGTATCTCGCGCAGCGCCATCGCCAGGGGCTGCTGCCAACCCGCGGGCAGGCTGCTGAGCCGGCTATGCTGTTCCAGCTCAGCTCGCGCGCAGACCTCGTCCAGGAACAGGTCGCTGCCCCCGTGGAAGTTGGCCCGCAGCCAGATGCCCAGCTCGTCCTCGCCTTGCTCCCGGGCGCGGTCGCAAAGGACCTCAGCGTCCGCCTCGACGGGGGAGATGCGCCCGAAGTCGGGCGGGGGGACGTACTCCAGGCCCGGCATGGTCTGCCGGTAGCGGTTGACCCGGTGCGTGATGCGCTTGCCCGCCTCGATGATGACATTCGCCTCATCCACGAGCACGAGGTTGCTGTGCCGGCCCATCAGCTCGGCGATGAGCGTGCGCTGCGACTGCGGGCCGAGCTGCTCGCAGTTGGCGAAGCGCAGGTGCATGACCCGGTCGTAGCTCACCTGCGTGACCGCGGTGAGACGCGCGCCGCGCAGGTGCCGGCGCAGAACGGCCCCCAGGCGATGCTCCTTCACCGAGGGAGCGGGCATCTCGCGCCCAAGACAAGCCCGGCTGAGTTCGGCGGACCAGTCAATCACCAGGCAGCGCCACGGCCCCGGGAGACCCATCTCCAGGGCCACGAGGTCGTGGCGCGGCTGCACCACGCGGCGGACGGTGGCGCCGACCGCGCAGTCCGCGATCTCGGCGGTCAGACGCGCCAGCATTGTGCTATCTACCGGCATCAGCCAGCTCCCCGACCATCAGCCTGGACCGGGCCGTGGCGACCACGGTGCCGTCGGCCAGCGTGGCCCCCGCCTCCGCCCTCACCAGGCTCTTGCGGCGCTCTCGGATGCGGGCGCGAACCTGGAGCGGCGCGCCCACCGGCGCGGGATGCTTGAAGCGCATCTGCAGGTCGGCGGTCACCACCGGCGTTCCCGAATCGCACAGCATCCGGTTCATGGTCTCGTCCAGCAGCGTCGCGATGATGCCTCCGTGCACCACGCCCGCCCAGCCCTGATGGCAGCGCTGCGGGATGAAGTCGCAGACGTACTCATCGCCCTCGGACCTGAAGCTCAGGTGCAGCCCGTGAGGATTCTCCGGCCCGCAGGCGAAGCACCACTTGTCGTCGCTCAGCGTCATCGCGACCATCTCCTGCACGTAACCGCCCTGCGCTGTCCGGTCGTTGTCGTTAGTCCGATGTCCGATGTCTGAGGTCCGAAGTCCGCCTTCACGCCCGGCGCAGCCAGACGTGCGCCTCCTCCAGGCACTCCTCCAGGCTGCCGGTGTGATAGCTGCACCGCTGGAGGGAGCGAAAGAAGCGGCGGCCGTAGCCGCGCACCAGCAGCCGGTTGTCGAGCGCAAAGACCACGCCCAGGTCGGTGGTGGCGCGGATGAGCCGCCCGAACCCCTGCTTGAACCCGATGATGGCCTCCGGTATGTAGTAGTGCTGCCTGCTGTCGAGGCCCTCGCGCTCCATCTGCTCGCAACGCGCCTCGATGATCGGGTCGGTCGGCACTGCGAAGGGCAGCTTGACGATGACCACGCAGCGCAGCGACCTGCCCGGCACGTCCACGCCCTCCCAGAAGCTCTTCAGGCCGTAGAGCACGGTGTCCTCGCTCTCGCGGAGTTGCCTGAGCAGCGCCCAGCGGGGCCCGGATAAGCCCTGGCAGAGCGGGTTGAGGCCCAACTCCGCGAGGCGATCGCGCGTCTGCTCGTAGGCGTGGATCATGCGCTGGCGCGCGGTGAAGAGGGCCAGGACTCCGCCGCCGCTGAGCGAGGCGATGCGCACGAGCGCCTCCTGGATGGCATCGGCGCTCCCTTGCTCGCCGCTGATGGGCAGGTCCTGCGGCACACAGAGCAGGAGCTGCTGCTCGAGGGAGAACGGCGAGGATACGGTCTGTTCGACGATGCGCTCCTCGTGCTCGTTCAGGCCCAGCCGGTGGCGGAGGTAGTCGAAGGTGCCGTCCACCGTCAGGGTCGCGGAGGTCAGAACCAGCGCAGCGCGCTTGTCGTAGACGGCCTGCTCCAGCACGGGACCGATCCTTATCGGCGCCGCGCACAAGCGCCAGCACGGGCCCCAGTCCGATCGCCAGGTCTCCGCCCAGCAGACGTGCTGAGGGGCCTCGGCGTCCTGCTCGGCCAGCACCGCACCCAGGTCATCGTTCACCTCGGCCAGGGAGGCGCGCGCCCCCGCGGCCTCCAGCGCCAGGTCATCGAGCGCGGGCTTCTCTCCCCGCTCGCCCATCTCCGCCAGGCTCTCGGCGAGCTGGGCGAGCAGCTCCTGGCAACTGTCCAGCAACTGCCTGCACCTGTGAATTCTGGCCCCGGCCGACGCCCCCTGAGGGGACTGCCAGACCTCGGGGTTCAAGCGGACCGTGGCCCTGCCCGTCGTCCATGGCTGGCCCGCCGCCCGCCGAGGAGGTGCCCCACCGGCCTCCGGGTCGAGCGCGAAGCAGAAGCTGATGACCTCCTCGCCCAGGTCGTCGCCCGCCTCCAGGAGCAGTCGCAGGGCGTTGGCGAGGCGCTCCGCCAGCTCGCGGCAGTGCGCCGCGCCCGGCCTGTCCCCCCGCTCAAGCTCCTCGGCCAGCGCGTCCACGAGCCCCCCGCGGCCACCCTCTGCGCCGAAGGTGCGCCGCAGGCCTGCGAAGCTGAAGGTGGAGACCTCGCGGCCGAGCTGGTCGGTGGCGACCGCCTCCAGGTTGTGCGCCTCGTCGAAGATGATGCGCGAGCATAGGGGCAGCACGTCGGAGTCAGGGTCGGCGAGCGTCAGGGCGTGGTTCGAGACCACGATGTCGGCGTTGCGCGCCGTGGCCCGGGCCACGCGCATAGGGCAGAGCCGGGCATGAGGGCAGGTGGGGCCGGGGCAGGTCGTCCGGTCCGAGCGGACCCGCTCGATCATAGCGCTCAGCGGCTCGAAGGCCTGCTCGGCTTCCGGCAGGAGGCTGTCGAGATCGCCGGTCTCGGCCGCGCTGGCCCAGGCGGCGAGGTAGGCAGCGGCGGCGCGCTCGTCGGGGAAGAGCGAACCGCTTGCCTCGCGCACCAGCGTCACGAAGCGCCGCACGCACAGGTAGTTGCCCCGCCCCTTGAGGAGGGCGGCCTCGAAGTCAACCGGCAGCGCCCGCGCCAGCAGCGGCAGGTCCTGCCCTATCAACTGCTCCTGGAGGTTCTTGGTGTTGGTGGAGACGAGCACCGGCTCGGCGTTGGCCCGCGCCCACAGGATCGCCGGGATCAGGTAGGCCAGCGACTTGCCCACCCCCGTGCCCGCCTCCGCCAGCAGGAACTCATCATTCTCAAGCGAGCGCGCGACCGCCTCGGCCATCTGTATCTGTCCGGGGCGATGTTCGTAGGACTCGAGCGCGCGTGCGATGACGTTGTCGGGTTCGAGCATCGCGACGGAGAGCTGGTCGAGCGGCTGCTGGAGGTCGAGCTTCTTGCGCGCGCGCTGGGGTGGCGCTTTGCGCATGCCGGAAACCAGCATCTCAAGCGCGCCGTCTGCCACCTGGGGCTGCGCGTAGGTCGGCTTGGCGCCGGTGCCTCCAGCGGAGCGTGGGTGTCCTTGCCCGACTCCCAGGTCATCCCAGGGCAGCCAGTCGAAGGCCGGGTCGCCTCCGATGAGCCGCCCCAGCAGGAGCAGCAACGGCGCGCTCAGCCCTTCCAGGCGAGCCACCAACTCCCCGGCCACCGCGCGGCAAAGCTCCGCTCCGCCCAGCGGATCCTGGTCAGGCTGGGGCGGGAGCCCCAGGCGCTCTGCCAGGGCAGGCAGCGCATAGTCGGTCTCAGCGGGGAGGATGATGAGGGCAGCGGGGAGCAGATCGCGCGTGCGCTGCATCGCGGTCTGCGCGCCAGGCGGCAGGCCGGGGCGACTCAGCAGGTCATCGAGCGGCTGCCGATCGTGGACGAAGATGTCCGCTGTCGGCAGATAGGCCAGCAGCTCGTGGAGCCTCTCATCCACCTCGCCCGCGCCGGCGGTGGGAGGCCACTCAAAGGTGCGCCCCTCGTCCTCCGCGCCGACGGCGGCCACCCGGATGCAGTCAGGAAGCGAGGACAGGTGGACGTAGATTCGGCATCGCTCGGCGCTCATCATCCCGCCTCCTGCCCCGCCGTGCGTCGTTTCCAGCCTCCAGCCTGGGCCGTTCCCTGTCCCAAGAAGAAAGCGGCAGCCCGAGTGAAAAGGGGGCTGCCGCTGCCGGTAGCTTGGATGTCACGTGCGGCGGCCCCTAGCCCGAGACAGGCCTGGGACCGCGAGAGAGGGGCTAGGAGTCCGCCGCTATTCCCGCCGGGCTTCCGGCGACTTCCTCGCCGGCGACTTCCTCGCCGGCCACTTCCTCGCCGGCCACTTCCTCGCTGGCGACTTCCTCGCCGGCGTCCTCCTGCAAAGCGTCCTCAATGAGTTGGACAGCCGAGAGGAGCAGTCCCTTGTCCCAGCGGTCCTTCTTCAGTTCCTCCAGGTCCGCTTCTTCCTCGAGCGGGTAGCCGTCGGAAAGGCGGATGTACTTCGCCTTGACGATGGTCATATGCTCACGCGTGCCGTGGCTGGTGTAACTCTCCTTGTTGAGGGTGCCTATCAGGAGCAGCCGGGTGTTGGTGTGAACGTTCTCCATCACCCACTCCCCCAGCTCTTGCCACGCGTCCACGAGGAACAGGTCCGACACAGGCTTGCCGTTGGCGCGTAGGAACGGGCGGTCCACCTCAAAGCTGAATTCTGCCTTGATCTGTCCGGACGACTTCTGTCTGAGGGTTGGGTCCCGTGTCGAGAAGCCTGTCAGCGCTACGAAGTTCAGGTCGGCCAAAACACACACCTCCCACAGTCTTGTTGGCGTCCCGGCTGCACTCGACACAGGGGTCAGCTTGCCAGGCCCACCGCACTCACGTCCTGCATACGATGTGGGGCGACTCTATCGGGCGTCGCCCCACGCTCCTTACTATACCACATTCCACAATTAAGTCAAGTCCGCCGGGGAGTAGCGCGCATGGGGTGCCGGTGGGCGTGCTGGCTCAGGAGCTGCCGGTACAGCTCTTCGGCCCGGCGCGCCATCGCCTCGACGGTGAAGAGGCGCCGGGCACGCTCGCGGCCGCGAGCGCCCATCTGTGCGGCACGCTCACGGTCTTCGAGCAGGTACGCGATGCTGGCAGCCAAGCCCTCGGCATCGGCCACCGGGGCCAGCAGCCCGGTCTCGCCGTCCACGAGCACCTCGCGGATCCCCGGCGCATCACTGCCCACCACGGCCTTGCCCAGGAAGGCGGCCTCGATCAGGCACACGCCCAGCCCCTCCTTCGCTACCGAGGGCAGCACGACCACGTCCATCGCCTGCATCACCCTCGGGGCGTCGTGGCGATAGCCCAGGAATCTCGCCGCCTCGCCCAGGCCGAGCTGCTCGGCCAGCTCGGTCAGCGGCTCCCGCTGGGCGCCCTCGCCCACCAGCAGGCAGACGAGGTCGGGCCAGCGCTCGCGCAGGAGCGCGGTGGCCCTCAGCAGATGCTCCTGGCCCTTCTTGGCGGAGAGATGTGCCACCTCGCCGATGACCGGCGCCTCAGCGTCAATGCCCAACTCCTGGCGGACCTCGGCCCCGGGCGGGAGGCCGTCGAAGCTCTCGGGGTAGACGCCGTTGTAGAGCACCTGCACCTTCTCAGGCGCGACGCCCTGGGCCAGGAGGTGCTCCCGGACGCCCTCGGAGCAGGTGGCGATCAGGTCGGCGAACCGGAAGCAGGTCTTGACATTCAGCGCGTGGACGGCGGCGACGGTGGGGATGCCCGCGAGCTTCCCCGCGATGCTCCCCCAGAGCGCGGCGGTGGAGAGGTGGGTGTGAATGAGGTCGGCGCCGATGCGCCTTGCCAGCCGGGCGATCAGGAAGGGGGACAGCACGTTGACCTTGCCCGCGATGGGCAGCGGGTGGGCCTCGATGCCGCGCTGGTCCAGCTCCTGGAGCAGAAGCTCATTGCGCTTGCAGGCGAAGACGATGCGGTGGCCGCGCTGGGTCAGGCCGTCGGCGAGATAGACAGCCATCCGCTCGGCGCCGGAGTACCGCTGAGGCGTGATGACGGTGAGCACCGTCACGGCGGATGCTGGATGCTGGATGCTGGATGCTGGAGACGACGTCGTAGCGCCTCCTCTGCGCCTCGCACGCTCATAGGCACCTGAGTATCACCGGCAGGTCCCGTCGGAGGTCCGCTAGGGCACGCGCGCGGTGGCTGACTTCGTTCTTCTGCGCAGGGGTCATCTGCGCGAATGTCATCCCGGCGGGCGGGTAGTAGAAGACCGGATCGTAGCCGAAGCCTGCTTCGCCGCGCGGCTCGGTCAGTATGCGGCCCTCGACTTGCCCCTCCCACCGGCCGATCTCGCCCTCGGTGCCCGCCAGCACCAGAACGCAGACGAATCGGGCAGCGCGCCTCAGCTCAGGCACCCCCTGCATCTCGACCAGGAGCTTGGCCACCAGCTCCGCGTCCGTGGCTCCCTCCCCTGCGAAGCGGCTGGAGCGCACGCCGGGCGCACCGCCCAGGGCATCCACCATCAGGCCGGAGTCATCAGCCAGAGCCAGCTCGCCCGTGGCCCGCGCGACGGTAAGAGCCTTCTCGCGGGCGTTGTCCGCGAAGGTCTCGTGCGGCTCGCTCAGCTCAGGCGGGTCGGGCAGCTCGCCCAGGTGAGTGAGTGCAACCGGCAGCCCTGAGAGAAGGTCGCCCATCTCTCTGACCTTGCCGGGGTTGCGGGTGGCGAGGACAAGCCTGCGAGCCTGGGCGGTCATCGTCGGCGCAGCTCCGTCTTCGTCTAGGGCAACACGTCACCGAGGGCCTCGCGTTGCCTGGCGAAGAGTTCGCCGAGGCCCTGCTGGCCGAGTTCCATCATCTTCTGAAGCTGCTGCTGGGTGAAGGGGGCACCCTCTGCGGTCCCCTGGACCTCGACCATCCGCCCCGCCGGGGTCATCACCAGGTTCAGGTCAACGGCCGCGCGGGAGTCCTCAGCGTAACACAGGTCCAGGAGAATCTCGCCGGAGACGATGCCCACCGAGACGGCCGCGACCTGGTCGGTCAGCGGCCAACGCTTGATGATGTTCCTCTCGCGCAGGTGCGCGCAGGCGTCGGCCAGCGCGATGAAGCCGGCGGTGATGGAGGCCGTGCGGGTGCCGCCGTCGGCTTGGAGCACATCGCAGTCAACGCGGATAGTCACCGGCCCCAGTAGCTTCGTGTCACAGACTGCGCGGAGCGATCTGCCGATGAGGCGCTGTATCTCCTGCGTGCGCCCGGAGGGGCCGCGCTCGGTCTCGCGGCGCGTGCGCCGCTCGGTCGCGCGCGGCAGCATCGAGTACTCGGCGGTGACCCAGCCCTCCTGGGTGTCGCGCAAGAAGCCCGGCTGCTGGTCCTCAACGCTCGCGGTGCAGTGCACGCGCGTGTCACCCATGGTCAGCAAGCAAGAGCCCTCGGCGTACTTATTGATGTTGCGCGTGATGCGACATTCGCGCAGATCGTCATTGTCTCGACCGTCTTCGCGCAGCACAGTGTACCCCTCCGTCTGACGCAACGGGACAGTCGGGGGACAGTCATCCCGCCCAGGCGGGATGACTGTCCCTGGCGCCTTGACTTTCCTTCGCCGCCGCGGCGCTTTCTCCTCGCAGGGGGCCTAGCGGCCCATCTCTTCCGCGATCGCTGCTGTCCCGGTCCCTTCGACGTACTGCCGCAGGCCCTCGCAGATGGCGTCGGCGGCCGCATCGCGTACCTCGGGCCTCTCCAGCAGGCTCTCCTCCTCGCGATGGTTGAGGTACATCAGCTCGACGAGGACCGCGGGCATCTCCGCCTCGCGCACCACCACGAAGCGCGCGCGGCGCAGCCCGTTGTCGCGGCGGGCCAGCCCGGCCACCAGCGCGCTCTGCATTATCAGCCCCAGGCACTTGCTCTGCGGCGTGTAATAGTAAGTCTCGGTGCCCCAGCCCGTGTCGCGCCTGGGCATCGCGTTGCAGTGAATGCTGACGAAGATATCCGCGCCGATGGCGTTGGCCATCCGCGGGCGCTCGTAGAGGTCAATGAAGAGGTCGGACTCGCGGGTGAGGAGCGTCTGCGCGCCGATCTCCTTGAGCCGCGCGACCACGCGGTGGGCCACGTCGAGATTGACCTCCTTCTCTTTGAGCCGGCGGCCGACGGCGCCGCTGTCGCGGCCGCCGTGACCGGCATCTATCACAATGCGCTGATCCTGGAGGCTCTCGCGGAAGAAGTGGATCTCGACGGCCGGTGGGTCATCCGCCTGCTGCACGCGGAACTGAATGAGCTGGCGCATGTGCAGCGTCAGCGAGGCCCCCGGCTCATCCGGGCTGCCCTTCAGTTCGGCCGTCTCCACGAACAGCCCCGCCACGGGCACCGGCGCGACCTGGGTGGCGAGGGCCGCATCGGGGAACTCAATGACCACGCGCGGCGGCTGGTCCAGCACGTCGTAGGTGACATCCGCCGGGTCGGTCAGCTCCACGCGCAGGCGGGTCACATCGTCGCTCGGCTGAACCGCGGACAGGCCGATGATTTTCGGCAGATGCCGCTCCACCAGCGGCTCGTCGCCGTCAATGCGACCCAGGATGATGCTACCGCCTCGACCATCGGGGCGTGGCTCCCAGGTGGCCTCGCCGGGGGCCTTCAGGTCGGCGACCACCCGCGTCATGGCCGGGCTCTCCTGGAACTGCCCCCAGCGGACGCGGCGCAGGTTGGCGAGGTTGACGCAGGTCGCCTCATGGGGCAGGCTCACCCGCGCGCCTGGCAGGTCCACGTACCATCGCTCAGGGGCGGGCACATGCTCAAGGGCGCCCTCAACGGGGAGAGAGGTGAGAACCTCCACCTGCGCCCCATCCTCGTCGGCCCGCACCCTGATGTCCTCAACTCGTGCGTCCACGTCGAGGGCCTGCGCCTCCGGCTCCCAGCGCACGACGCAGCCGAGGGCCTCCAGCACCGGCCGCAGGGCGCAGACCACGTGACCGTCCACCAGGCGAACGCCGCCCGGCACGCTCCTCTGCTCGCCGTCAACCTCCAGGTGATCGGCGCCGGGCACGGCGATGAGGTGCGAGCCGTTGGGACTGATGATGAGCAGCCGGCCGTCGGCCTCGGACAGAAAGCGGCAGCCAAGCTGGCCGACGAAGGCCGCGGGAGAGCCCTCGAGGACACCTTCGCGCACCTGCGGGGCCGGATCCAGGTTGACTGCCTGGCCGAGGATGCGCACTTGCACGGGCTCGGCGGCGGCGCAGGCGCATAGCAGGAGGGCGAAGGCTCCCGCCGCGAGCCACGGTCGTGTTGGGGGCTGCTGCATCGTGAGCCGCTCCTTAGGCTGCGATTGCGCGGCAGCGTGGCGCATTATACGACCTACCCGCGCGCGAAGGCAAGCTCCGCGGTGCCTTTGACGCAGGAGGCGATGCTCGTGGGGGGAATAACCGTGCGCGCGGTCACAGCGCGTGAGCGACGGAGGCTGAACGATGAGCAGATGGCAAGGTGCAGCACTGATCGGGGCGGCTGTCTTGATCGCGGCGACCGCACCCGTGCAGGCGCAGGAAGAGGAGCGGGCGTGGGTGCGGGACGTGGTGGTGCTGCTGGTGGGGCCGTTCGGCGGCGACGCTGCGAGAGTCGAGGGCAAGTCGGTGCGCGACATCCTCGAGGACATCCGCCCCGACCTGGCCGAGTGGAGTGACATCCACCGCGCGCCTCACGCCGAGGAGCTGCGCGAGCTGCCTTACTACCCGCCGAACGTCGTCGGCGGCTGCGAGTACGAGGGCGCGCCGGTGGCCGAGAATGCCTCCTGGAGCCGCTGGCAGGAGATGTTTGGCGAGCCGTGGCAGGCCGACGCGGAGCACGGCGTCGGCGTGGACGTGCACGGGCGCCTGATCGAGCGGCCCGGCGCCTACTACCGCTGGCGGACCTGTCACAACAACCCGCGCTGGCATCAGTACCAAAAAGAGAGCATCCTCCAGCATGTCCGGGCCCACGACGCAGACGTCATCCGCCAGGACAACATCGGAATACCGATGGGAGTCGCCCATCCCGGGGGCTTCTGCGAGCACTGTCAGGAAGGTTTCCGCCAGCATCTCCAGCACCGGCACACCGCCGAGGAGCTGGCAGCGATGGGCATAGCGGACCTGGCGGAGTTCGACGCCGCGGCGTATATGCTGGAGCACGATCACCTCGGCAAGCCGCAGACGGCGCTGGACGACCCGCTGGTGCGCGAGTTCATCTACTTTATGTATCTGAGCAACCTGCGCGCCTGGCAGGACATCGTGGACGCCGTGCGCGAGATTGACCCGACCATGCCCATCTGTGGGAACCAGGGGCCCGCCGCATACACGGCCTACGGCTCCGTGGTCGTCTCCCGACCCAACGATGTCGTCTTCTACGAGCACAATCCGGCCTGGGAGTACCCGCGGAGCGACTCTGTCGCCGGCTTCAAGCTGGGGCGCGCTGCCGGGCTTCACACCAGGCCCGTCTGGATCTGGGACTTCGGCCGCGACGAGAAGCTCAGCAGCACCGCCGGGGCTGAGGTGTTCATGGCGGAGTGCTACGCCACCGGCTGCGTGCCCTACCTCATC
This sequence comes from uncultured bacterium, assembly GCA_965603135.1. Classification (GTDB taxonomy): domain Bacteria; phylum Armatimonadota; class Zipacnadia; order Zipacnadales; family UBA5352; genus CBFDBV01. Next base: position 1,285 of record CBFDBV010000032.1, on the reverse strand, counting down.
ACCAACAACTTCGTCGGCGTGGGCGGAGGGAAGACGGAGATCAAGCCACCCTCGCCGCAGACCTACGAGAGCATGGCGAAGTACGCCCGCTTCGCGCGCGAGCACCGGGAGCTGCTGGCGAGCCCGGGGCGGACGCCGGCCGAGGTTGCGCTGGTGTACTCCATCCCATCGTTTATGTACAAGCAGAGCGGGGCCCTCCGATTCCCCAGGAGCAGCGGCGTGCACCTCACGCAGCGGCAGCATTTCGAGGGCTTCGGCCTGGCCCTGCGGGCGCTGCACATCCCCTACGAGGTCGCGATCTTCGGCGGCCCTAAGGACCTGTGGGACGACAGCCACGTGCCGGCGGAGCTTGACAGGTACAAGGTGCTGCTGCTGCCGAACGTGGAGGCCGTCAGCGACGAGCAGATCGAGGCCCTGCGAGCATTCGCCGCGGCGGGCGGCAAGATCCTGGCCTCGGGCAAGCTGGCTGAGCGCGACGAGTACTTCGCCCCGCGAGAGGGCGGCGCGCCTGAGCTGCCGGTTGCACACCTCGGCGAGCTGCCGACTCAGATGAAAGAGGAGACCCTCAAGGGCGCGCTGCGGGCGGTGCAGCTCGACCAGAATCAGCCGCGCGCCCTGACCGTGACCGCGTGGACGAAGGCCGAGGGAGTCATCGGCGGCGCTGGCGGCGACTACTCGCTCTATCTCGACCAGCGCTTCACGGACGGCACTCGCAGCTTCGGTGGGTGTGACCCGGCCGCAGTGGGAACCCACGGCTGGGAGAAGCTGGAGATGAAGCTTGAGCCCGGCAAGGCTCTCAACAAGTTGATGGTCTACCTGTTGTTCCGCCGCAACCACTCGGGCACCGTCTGGTTCGACGACGTGAGCGTGATCGAAGAGGGCAGCCAGGAAAATTCCGTCCGCGATGCGGGCTGCTCGGACCCGCAGGCCTGGGAGGCCTACTTCGAGGGCTTCGAGTGGGACGCTGAGGTGGGTCACGACGCGCCGGGCAGCCTCCGCATCACGCTGGTCGCGACGCCGCCGCAGGAGACCGAGGCCTTCAGGCAGATCGCAGCCGCGCTGGAGGAGGCGCTGCCCACGCCGTGCCGCATCACCACCGACGCGCCGCCCACGGTCTTCGTCAACCCGATTCGCAAGGGCGACGAGCTGCTGGTGCACCTGGTCAACTTCGACTGGGACGCGGCCGAGGACACGATGAATCTCGTCGGGCCGATCGCCCTTGACATCGCACTGGCGCAGGGAGAGGCTGCTCCCGCGCACGCGACGCTTGCCTCGCCGGACGCGG
>CBFDBV010000031.1:0-18388 GCA_965603135.1 uncultured bacterium | reverse complement strand
CGATGGTGAGACGTTGCCTGGATGCGGAAACGCCGGTGCTGGGGACGATCCAGGAACGCCGCGACGATTTCCTGGACGCAGTTCGCGCGCGGCCAGATGTGCGTCTGCTGGAGATCACCGCCGCCAGCCGCCAGGACCTGGCGGACGAGGTCGCGGCCTGGATCGAGGCAACGTGTCGCTGACCTACTTCGCCGGCGGGCCGTCCTCAAGGTACTTGCGTAGCGTCGCGATCTCGATGGCTGCTAGCTCCGCTCCGCCCATCTGCTCGGTCTTCGCCGCGTGGCACTCGACGCCTGTGTGACCGTCGTAGCCGATCTCCTCGAGCCCCCGCATCACCGAGGCCCAGTCAACGTCGCCCTCGCCCAGGAGCGTCTGTGTGCGGTCGTTCGCGACGTCCTTCACGTGAACGTTGACGATGAACTCGGCGAGCTTGTGCGCGGCGGTCGGCCCGTAATCGAAGCCGCCGCAGTGATGGTTCGAGGGGTCCCAGGTCACCTTCACGTTGGGCCGATCAACCATCCCGATGAGCTTGAGGGTGGAGTCGGCGGTCTCGACGAGCTGGTTGGCGTGGGTCTCCAAGACGATGCTCTTGCCGAACTCCGCGCAGACCTCCGCCGCCGCACGCAGGCCCTGGGCGGTGCGCTCCCACTGCTCATCGGTGGCGTCAGGCGGTGAAACGCGGCCGGTCCCCTGACGCACGTAGTCGGCGCCCAGGATGTCCGCGAAGCGGCAATAGGTGCGCGTGTCCTCCAGGTGCTGCTGCATCTCCTCGTCGCTCGCGGCGTCATAGGGGCCGACGTAAGTGGCGAGCACGTTCACGCCCAGGCCGAGGTCATCCAGCAGTCGCGCCAACTCCTCGACGCGCTTCAGCGGCGTCGTGGGCGGGAGATGCTCCTCAAAGCCGAATATCTCCAGGCCCCAGTAGCCGCTCTCCGCCGCGACCGCCGCCGTCTCTTCGAGCGTCAGGTCATTCGTCACCTTGGTGCACAGGGTGATCTTCATTGCGTCGCTCCTCGCAGCTAGCCGGTATCAACTGCGCCGACGACTTCGGCGGATGGAGGGCTTTCTCCTCCCGCCGGAGAAATGTCGCCCGACGATGGCCTGTTGACTCTCCGAAGGATTGAGTTGCACATGCACCAACTTGTCGAGGCGGGCGAACTGAGCGCCGTCATCGGCGACAACGAGCCTTACGGCGAGCACCGCGCCGGATACAACGGCGTGCATTCGCTGACCAGCGTGCACTGCGCGGACAGCCTGTTCGTGCCCGGCATCGCAGGTCTGAACCTGGAGCACCTGCTCGACGGCCGGGACGTCGCGGACCGCGACTTGTACTTCGAGCCGCGCAGGCATCCGATGGAGTTCGAGCAGATTGACGAGTGCACCATCCAGCTTCATCAGATGACGACGCCGGTGATGAAGGTTCAGAGCCTGACCACCTTCACGCTGCGGGAGCCCTATCACCTCGACATCGAGTTCCGCGTGGTCCTGCGCGAGGATGTGCTCACGTACGGGTATCTTTGCTGCTTCTGGGCGAGCTACATCCACCAGCCCGAGGACAACGCGATCTGCTTCCTGGGCCGCCGACGGGAGGAGACGGCCGGGGAGGGATGGCTCAGGTTCAGCACGCCCGAGCACAACGATCATAGCACCGTCTGTCACACCGCCGCCGAGCCGGAGCTGGCCGAGGAGATGACCTCGCGGGAGAGCCTGGCGTTCAACTACTCGGATCTCGCTTACACGCGGCCGTTCTACTACGGCCTGCGCGGGCAGATGGTGTGCGCCATTATGTTGGACCGCACCCAGGGCATCCGCTTCACGCACTCGCCCAGCGGAGGCGGCACGGGCAATCCGGCCTGGGACTTCCAGTGGGTGATTGACCGCTGTGAGGTTGACCGCGAGTACGTGATGCGCGCGCGGGTGGTGTACAAGCAGTGGGAGGGCGAGGACGAGATACTGCGCGAGTACGAGCGCTGGGACCCGCTCCTGGCGGAGTGAAATGCACATCGCAGAGAGGCGCACAGCGGCGACAATGGGCAATAACGGCACAAGACTGCTAGCTGCTGTTAGCGCGACTGGACTGGCGCTGGCCGCAAGCCTGACCGTCTGCGCGCTTGCTGAGGCGCAGGAGCAGGGGCGCCTGTCGCACCTGACGCCGCACCTTGCGGCCGAGAGGCTGTCGCACCTGAGCGCGCATGCAGCCGGGCTACCGCCGCCTGCTCTGCTGGTGCTGCTGGGCAACGGCGTGGACGGCGTGCTCAAGGGCGTCAGCTTGGCGGATGAGGCGCGCCTGATAGATGAGCTGATCGGTGCGGAGCTCTCGCAGCAGATCCTGCGGGTCGGGGTCGCCCAGGCTGGGGGCCGGCGCGTGGCCCTCGTCAAGCTGCAAGCGGGCAGCAAGGCCACCGGCGCCTTCTCCCTGCAAGAGCTTCAGGCGGATGCGGTCAAGTGTCTGGATGCAGCCTTCCGCGGCCACATTGATCTGGCCCATCTGGATCTCTGGGCCGTCGTGCCCGGCGCCGGGCTCATCGGCGAGGAGCAGGAGAACCTGCCGGTGTTCTCGGTCTCGGCGGACCGCGAGCGGTACGAGCGTGCCGTAGGGCAGGGGGACCTCGACGACCCCGCAGCGCGGCTTGCGCAGTTGGACGCGGTGCGCTACAGCCCGGTCTTCTTGCGCTACGCCGGCGAGCGGCACCGTTGCCCGCCCTCGGCGTTCTGTGACGCAGCGCTGGGGGAGCAATGGGACACGCTGCTCGCGCAGGCACGAGGGCCCGTGGCCTGGGCGGCGAGGAAAGCGCAGCGGGAGGTGAAGGTGCTCTTCCACGGGCGACGCGACGTGGATCAGGTGGCGCTGACCATTGACGACGGCCCGCACCCGCTGATCACTCCTCTGATGCTCGCCATCCTGGCCGAGCAGCGCGTGAAGGCGACCTTCTTCGTGGTGGGCAAGAAGGCGGAGCAGTACCCCGGGCTGGTGCGGATGATCGCACGCGGTGGGCACGAGTTGGGCAACCACGCATACTCGAACCGGCGGCTTCATGAGTTGTCCGCGGCGGAGGCCTGGGCCGAGGTAGATGCTTGCGGAAAGGTCATCGTCGGGCTCACCGGCAAGCGCATGCGGCACTTCCGACCGCCGGGCGGAGGCTGCTCGCCGGACGGGCTGCGCTCGGTCGGCGCCCTGGGCTACACCACCGTGCTCTGGACGCGCAACACCGGCGACTGGCGTAAGCCCCCGCCCCAGGAGATCTGCCACGAGGCCCTCAAGGACCTCGCCGCCGGCGACATCATTCTTATGCACCAGGGGGATATGTGCAGCGTGCAGGCGCTGCCGGAGATCATCGCGGGCATACGCGAGCTTGGCCTGGAGCCGACCACGGTCGGCGAGCTGGCTCGCAGGGGAGCCACGGTTCGCGACACCCCGGAGGCACTGACCGGGCTGGTCAACGGGCGCTGGCTGGGGCGCGAGTAGCGGTATCGTGCGGGCGTGCCGGCAGGTGGGGTGCGTTCACCGTCGCTAAGGCTACGGCGGACAAGCCTGCCGGAATCAACGACAGTGTGGAGGGCCTTCCATGAAAACCGCCTTGAACCCAGTCACTCTCTCCCCGGAGCTTTCGCTGGCTGAGTTCGTCAACATCGCCGGCCAGGCTGGCTTCGCGGGCGTGGAGTTCTCGATGGACACCGCGGCCGAGTATGCCGGCCAGCATGGCGTCGAGGGGCTGCGAGGGCTGTTTGCTGAGGCAGGCGTAGGGCCGGCTCAGTGGCGGCTCATGCTGCCGCTCTGGACCCCCGGCTCTGATGTCTCCGAGGAGATGGCGCGAGCGCCCGAACGCTGCGCGCTGGCTGCCGAGATCGGCGCAGCGACCGCGATGCAGGTGGTGCCCTGTCGCGCCGCAGTCCCTCAGGATGAGGCGATGGCGTGGCTGACGAGCATCCTGCGCGATGCGGCCCAGTTGGTCGCGGGCTGGGACGTGAGCCTGGCGCTGGAGTTCATCGGCCTGCACGTGGCCGGCGACGACAGCGAGAAGTTCATCGTCACGCTCGGAGATACGCTCGACCTCATTGAGCGCATCGGTGAGCCGAACGTGGGCGTGATGCTCGACTTCTATCACTTCTATGTGGGCGGCTCCACGCGCGAACAGCTTGAGGCTATGCCTGGCGAGCTGCTGCATATGATCCACATTGACGACGCGCCGCCGGGGCCGGTCGAGCAGCTCAAGGACCCGATGCGCGTATTGCCAGGCGAAGGGGTCATCGGCGTGGCCGACCTGCTTGCCGTGTGCGCCGAGAAGGGCTACGACGGCTACGTATCGCTGGAGTTGTTCGGCCAGGAGCTGCGGGAGATGGCTCCGGAGAAAGGCGCCAATAGGGGCTACAAGGCCCTCGAGCGCGTGATGAGTGAGGCGATCCGATAGCAAGGGCCGGCGGCCACAGGTGGCCGCCGTGAAACGGGACACGGCAACGGCGACGGAAGCCTACATCTCGAGGGCGCTCAACTCGTCGGCGAAGATGATCTCCCCGTCATACACCTCGCACATCTCGGCCAGGGCATCGTCGCGCTCCCTGACAAGGCCCTCGGTCAGGTGGATGAGCACCAGGCGGTCGGCCCGGGCGTCGCGGGCAGCCTGAGCAGCGTCACCGGTCCCATAGATGCAAGTGCCGAGTTCGGGGTGCAGCCGAGACTGCCGGAGCGGGCAGTTGGCGACCAGCGTGCCGACGTTTGCGGCCAGCCGCAGCACCGATTGGCACGGGCGCGTGTCCCCAGTAAAGGCCACGCTGCCGCCAGGCCAGTCGAAGCGCCACGCGAGCGACGTCAGCCACGGCTCGACGTGCTCGGCGGCCGAGCAGCGCGCGGTCCAGTCGTCTCCCTCCACGAGATCACCCGGCTCAACGTTGCGAGCATCGAGGACCGGTCCAGGCCTGGGGAGCGATCCGCCGCGGTTCAGGTGACAGCGATGGCTGGCCGGGTGCTCGATGCGCGCGCGGAAGTCGTCGGCGAAAGCTCCCTCAGCCCCGAAGAGCCTGCTGGTCAACTCCTCAGTGGGGGGAGGGCCGAAGACGCGGAGCGGCCCCTCGCCGCCGGTGCAGTGGTCCCAGCGCACCAACTGGAGGCATGGGTAGCCGGCGTTGTGGTCGGAGTGATGGTGGGTGAAGAAGAGCCAGCCGACCTGCGTCGGGAACAGCCCGGCGCAGACCAGCTTCTGAGTCGCGGCCGGGCCGCAGTCCACCATCAGCAGGTCGTCGCCGATGCGTAGCGCGCATGTGGTCCCAAAGCGGTCGGGTGTGGGAGAGGGCGTGCCTGCGCCGAGGATGTGCAGTGTCGGCATGGGGCCTCACCTCTGCTGGAGACGGTACGCGGCAGGCGTCAGAACCGCGGGAAGCCTGAGGGCAGGAAGTTGTCGAGGTACTTCTGCCGGGCGAAGCGGTCGGTCATCCCCGCGATGTAGTCGCAGACCCCCCGCGCGCGCATCTGAGTGAAGCCCGGAACCGACCCGATGTCCGCCTCATACGCCGCGGCGTCGGTCATATACAACTCGAAGAGCCGCTCCATCAGGCCATGCACCTGCTGCCGGGCGCGCTGGAGTGCCGGCCCCAGATAGACGCGCTCGAACAGGAAGTCCTTGAGCAGGTCCATCGCGCGTCCGACGCGCTCGCTCATCTCCAGGTGCGGCCTGCCCTCGCTGCACGCAATGAGGTCCTCGACCATCGCGCCGACGCGGTCGCTGTGCCGATCGCCCAGCACCTCGATGCACTCCCGCGGCACCTCCTGGGGGCTCAACACGCCCGAGCGCAGGCAGTCATCCAGGTCGTGGTTGAGGTAGGCGATCCGGTCGGCGATGCGCAGGACCATCCCCTCCAGGGTCTCGCTGGCGCCGGGTGCAAAGACGGCTCCGGTGTCCTCCGCGCCCTTGCTGTGGTCGGCAATGCCTGCCAGGGTCTCGCGGGTGAGGTTGAGGCCCTGGCCGTCTCGCTCCAGGATTTCCAGGACGCGGACGCTGTGCTCGGCGTGGGCGAAGGTAGCGCTGGGATCGTGCTGGCGGTAGACCTCGTTTAGGGCCCATTCGCCCGCGTGGCCGAAAGGCGTGTGGCCGACATCGTGGCCGAGCGCCATCGCCTCCGTGAGGTCCTCGTTCAGGCGCAGGGCCTTCGCGATGGTGCGGCCGATCTGCGAGACCTCCAGAGTGTGGCTCAGCCGCGTGCGCAGGTGGTCCTCGCGCGGGGAGATGAACACCTGGGTCTTATGCGCCAGCCGGCGGAAGGCGCGGCAGAGGTGGATGATGCGGTCGCGGTCGCGCTGGAAGGCGGTCCGCACCGGGCACGGCTCCTCCGGCCGCGTGCGGCCGACGGACTCGGCCGCCAGCGTCGCGAACTCAGAGAGATACTCGCGCTCCCGGTTCTCCAACTGGTCACGGATAGACAATTGGCCACCTCCCTCCACCTCAGGCAGAGGGCAATCGGCAATGGGCAAAGGGGAAACGGCAACGGCAGCCCACGGGTCGTTCCCTATTGGCCTTTGCCCGTTGCCCTTTGCCCGCCGTTCGCGCCCGCCAGGACCACTTCCTTGACGTCCAGCAGCCGCAGGAAGGCGTCGTCAATCGCCCCCACCAGCGCCAGGCGGTTGTTACGCACGGCCTCGTCCTCAGCCATCACCAGCACGTCGTCGAAGAAGGTGTCTATCGGCTCGCGCAGCGCGCAAAGCGCCGCCCAGGCCGCCGCGTAGTCACGGTCCTCGCCCGCCAACGCCTGCGAGGCCCGCTGCTGGGCCTGTTGATAGGCCTCGTGCAGAGCGATGGCCGCGGGCTCGGTGAGCATCTCGGGACGCAGCTTCAGCTCCTGCTCGGCCTTGACGGGCCTGACGATGTTGGCGCAGCGCTCGGCGGCGATGATGACGGCATCGAAGCTCTCGTCCTGCTCGCGCACTTCAGCCAGGGCCAGCGCGCGGTCGTAGGCATCGAGCAGGTCAGGGCAGGGCGCGGCCAGCACCGCCCGCGCCAGGTCGTAGCTCAGACCGCGCTCGGTCAGTACCCCCTCAAGCCTCTGCAGGAGGAAGTCGGCAATATCCTCGGCCGCGTGCTTGGGCGACACGAGGTCCGCCGCTTCCGTCTTTGCGTAGGTCGGGCTTTCCAGCCCGACAATCTCCGCCAGCGCCGTCTCGATGAACGCCGGCATCTCCACGCGCCAGCGCGCGTCGAGCAGGATGGTCACGATGCCCTGCGCGTCACGGCGCAGAGCGTGCGGGTCCGCTGAGCCCGTCGGCCTGAGCCCCAGCCGGAAGCAGGCGGCGAGGTGGTCCATCTTGTCGGCGAGGGCCAGCAGCCGGCCCGGGTTGGTGGTGGGCGGGGCATCGTCGGCTCCGCGCGGCCGGTACTGCTCGGCAATGGCCTGGGCGACCTCTGCCCGCTCGCCGCTGCGCGCGGCGTACTCGCCCCCGATGCGCCCCTGGAGCGCCGCCAGCTTGGTGTCGCCGATCATACTCGTAGTCAGGTCGCACTTGGCCAGCAGCGCGGCGCGGGTGGCGGTCGCAACCTCTTCGTCAGAGACTGCTTCCACCTCGCTGCCAAGCCAGCCGACAAGCTGCTCCAGCCGCTGGGCCATGTCGTAGAGGCTGCCCATCCCCTCGATGTAGGTGACGCGCTTGAGGCCCTCCAGGCGGTCGGCCAGCGGCACCTGGAGGTCCTCCTGCATATAGAACTCGGCATCCGCGAGCCGAGGCACGATGACCCGCTCGTTGCCCTCGCGGACGGTGTCCAGGCCCCGCTCGTCCCCGTTGCGCACCGCCACGAACAGCGGCATCAGGGCGCCGCTGTCGTCCTCGACCGGGAAGTAGCGCTGGTGCCCGCTCATCACGGTCACCACGACATCCTCGGGCAAGTCCAGGAAGCGCGCGTCGAAGCTCCCGCACAGGCAGGTCGGCAGCTCCACCATGAAGCCGACCTCTGCCAGCAGGTCGGGGTCGAGCCTGACCTCTCCTGCGCGCTGCTCGGCGACTGCCCGCGCCTGCTCGCCGATCATCTTCTGGCGGCGCTGGTGGTCGGCGATCACCGAGGCCCTCTCGAGCGCCTCCAGGTAATCGCCAGGCTGGGCGAGTTCCAGCGGACCATCGCTGAGGAAGCGGTGGCCGTAGGTGATGCGCCCGGCCTTGAGCCCGGCTATCTCCAGGGGGATGACGCTATCGCCCAGCAGGGCGACGATCCAGCGAATGGGCCTTGCGAAGCGGAAATCCCCGTCGCCCCAGCGCATGGTCTTCGGGAAGGTAAGGGAGCGGGTGGCGGTCTCCAGCAGGTCCGGCAGGACCTCGACGGCCTCCCGGCCCGGCTGCGTCACGCGTGCGAAGACGTACTCGCCCCGGTCGGTGTCCCGGACCTCAAGGTCGGCGACCTCGACGCCTTTGCTGGCGGCGAAGCCGGTCGCGGCCTGGGTGGGGTTGCCGTCCTCGTCGAAGGCCGCCGAGGCGGGCGGCCCCTTGGTCTCTTGCACCGCATCCTCTTGGCGCAGCGCGACGCCCTCGACCAGCACTGCCAGCCTGCGCGGAGTGCCGTAGGTGGTCGTAGCGCCGTGCGCCAGCCGGACTTCTGTCAGCCCGGCCTTGAGGCGTTCCTCAAGTTGGCCCAGCGCGGGCAACACGACCGCCGCTGGGACCTCCTCCACGCCTATCTCAAACAGTAGGTCTGCCGTCATCTCTCCACCCCTGTCCACAGCAGGGAATGGGCAATGGGCAATAGGCAATCGGGAACGACTCCCAACCTGCGACGCACCCGGCTAGAGAGGAGCGCTCGCGTTCGCCGTTTGCGGTCACTGTATCCCTGTGATAGTCGGTCTCTGCATTCTCTCTGAGGAATCGAGGGTTTCTCTTGAGAGAATGCTGCGCATTCTCAGGGTCTCTGCGGCTATCCTTGTCGTTGCCGTTCCCCGTTGCCTATTGCCTATTGCCCATTGCCCGCCGTTGAGAGGGGAAACCCCAGTTCCTCCCTGCGGGCGACGTAGGCCCGGGCGACGCCGCCGGCGATCTCGCGCACGCGCTCGATCATCGCCGTGCGCTCCGTCACACTCAAGGCCCTGCGCGCGTCCAGCAGGTTGAAGGCGTGCGAGCACTTGAGCACGTAGTCGTAAGCCGGCAGCGCGTACCCAGCGGCGGTCACCGCGCGTGCCTCCTCCTCGCACATCTCGAACATGCGGCTCAGCATCTCGGTGTTCGCCAGCTCCAGGTTGTAGTGCGAGTACTGCCGCTCCTCCTCGTAGCGCATCTCGCCGTAGCTGACGGTGTCCGACCACATCAGTTCGCGATAGTCATCCACGCCTTGCAGGCACATCGCGAGCCGCTCGGGGCCGTAGGTCAGCTCGACGGTCACCGGCTTGCACGGCAGCCCGCCGACCTGCTGGAAGTAGGTGTACTGGCAGATCTCCATCCCGTCCAGCCACATCTCCCAGCCCACGCCCGCCGCGCCGAGGGTGGGCGCCTCCCAGTCGTCCTCCGCGAAGCGGATGTCGTGGATGGCCGGGTCAATGCCCAGCGCCTCGACGCTTGCTATCGCCATCTCCTGGAAGTCCTGCGGGGAGGGCTTCATTATCACCTGGTACTGGAAGTAGCGCTGGAAGCGGTTGGGGTTCTCGCCGTAGCGACTGTCGGTAGGTCTGCGGCACGGCTGCACGTAGGCGACGTTCCAGGGCTCGGGGCCCAGGGAGCGCAGAAAGGTGTCCGGGGCCATGGTACCCGCGCCCATCTCCAGCTCGTAGGCCTCGGCCAGCAGGCACGCCCGCGCGGCCCAGAACTCATCCAGCGTCGAGAACATTCTCTGCAAGGTCATTGTGCCACCGCCTCCCCACAGCGGGCAATGGGCAATAGGCAATGGGCAATAGGCAAACGGCTACGACGGCGATGACACAGCTTCGTCCCGCTGGTGCGGACGGCAGTCGCCTCCGCAACTGAGCAAAGGCGGTGCTGTGGCCCCATTGCCCATTCCCCCTTGCCCGTCTAAAGCAAAGGGCGGGTCCGGGGACCCGCCCCAATACTGCACTCTGCGCGCGGCTGCCGCGGTCCCCGCTGAGGACGTTGCGCGTCCGCCGAGCGGGACCGGTCCGAGCGCGTGCGCTCCGGTCAGGCGTTCAGCCGTTCCTCCCAACGCGCGCCGCCTGTTCGGGGGCCACCTTGGGAAGCTTGCGCCGTATCCGGGACAGAGCGTTGTCTATTGACTTGATCTTGCACCCCAGCGCGGTCGCCATCTCTCTGTACGACTTGCCGGTGCGATACTCGCTGAGCACTTGCCACTCGAAGGGCGAGAGGTGCTCTCTGAGGGATTCCTTGAGCAAGCGCTCGCCCTCGAGGCCGATGACTTCCGCTTCGGGGTCAATCTGTGGTATTGAGGTGAGGATGTCGGCCAGGGAGCGGTCGTCATCCTCATCGCCGCCCGGCGACGCTTCCAGGGACACCGATGAATTGAGGGGAACTTGCTTCTGCCGCGTGGCTGCCTTGACGGCCGATATCATCTGTCGCTGTATGCACACTTTGGCGAAACAGGCGAAGGAAGTGTGACGGTCGGGCCGGAAGTCGTTGATGGCCTCCCAGAGTCCGACCATCCCTATCTGCAGCAAATCGTCGCGCTCCGCCCCCATCAGGAAGTACGACTTGACTTTCGCCCTGACCAGGTTCCGGTACTTGTACAGCAGGTACTCGCAGGCTTCGTTGTCCCTGTGCTCCTGCGAGCGGCGCACGAGTTCCTCGTCCTCGCAGTCGCTGAGCGGGAGGTCATGCCACCGGGTAGCAGCCTCCCTGAAAAACTCTGCTGGGTTTACCATCAGCTCACCTCGGCCTTTGCGGTTGAGGTTCACAGCCCTATGGCTCGTGCTTCGCAGCGCACTCTTGCACTGCTACGCCGAGCAGGATCGGTTCCGGCTTGGCCAGATCGTTGCGGCCGCCCTCGAAAGTCGTCCGACTGAAAAAAAGCCGGCCGCACTGGCACCAAATCGCTGTACAACCCAGCCCCACAACCTGACGTCTATTCACTTGTTAGCAGTTCGCCGACAGCAGTCGGCCCCGGCGCAATCCGCACCTCACCTCCCCGGCTTGGTCTCTCACTTGCCCGCGAGCGTTCGCGCGAGTTCGACAAAGGCCCTGAAGCCGGTAAGATCATAGATCTGCGAGCGAAGCAGCGAGTTGCTCAGAATGGCCGCCCCGCTCCCGTAGCGAATGGTCAGGAGATCGAAGAAGGCAAAGCACAAGATGACGGCAGTACAGATCCCCAGCAAGGCGCCGCCCGCCGCCTCGGCCCCGGTGACTTGCATCTTCGTGGCCTTCGCCAGCCAGACACCACCGATGATCACAAGCAGGAGAGCTACAAAGAGTAGTACAAGGTACGCGGTCGAGGGTGAACCGAAATGTGCGCTTAGTGGTACGTAGAGTTCCCGTACGAGCACTACGCCAGCCAGAACCCCTGCGAAGTCCAATAGCGCGAGCAAGACGCCGCGCTGTCCCTCCACCAGCACCATTGCCAAGAACACAAGGATGCAGACCACGTCAGCAGCGAAGCCCATCGAGCGTGGTCTCCCGGCCCGGCGTCCCGTCCGTCCTCGGCGCGCGGTCCCTGGGGGATGTCGCCTCCTTCGATCCCCTTATCCGCTATTATACAGTATCGTGTCAAGCGGGTCAAGGCGCACGAGCGTACCGCGCGACTCACGGGGCGTCACACGTGGGCCGGCGTACCTCGGGATGCGTGGCCGGCGGCATCTCGGCGAAGCAACTCAGCCCGACTGTCGCGTCAGGAAAAACCGGAACTGCGGGGCCGTCAGCCCATCCTCAGCGCCGGGCACGCGAGCTGTCTCGTGCGACAACAGGTCCTCGCTCTCCAGGTCGTGGAGCACCTGATATACCGCGTCGCACTTCACCACTCTGTCCTGGCGCCCGGAAAGGGCGGCCACGGCCTTGCTGAGCGCCCCGAAGGTCCTCGGCTTGCCGTCTGACAGCTCTTCGAGGATGACCTCGCGCGCCCTGGCGCCGTTGATGTCATCACTCAGGGCCTCATCGGGCGAGCTGAGAGGCGCGAGGGTCAGCGTGTCGCCGCTGGCCGAGAACACCGAGCAGGGCGGGATCCAGGTGTGCCAGGTGAAGTTGCGGGGGAAGGCCATCGGTGCGCTGGCCAGGTACGTGCCCTTGTTGTCGCGCGCCGCGCAGCAGGGCATATTCCAGCGCGCGCCGTAGATGCGATCGGGGTAGCGCACGCTCACGTAAAGCCCCACGATCTCGGAGGGCAGGTCCAGGAACGCCTTGCGGATGGCCGCCTCGGGGTCGCCCAGCTCGTCCAGCGCGGCGCCGATGGCGTGGGCCATGACATCGCTCATATGCACGCAGGTGCCGTCTCGGAGCACGGGGTAGCTGCCGATGGGCTCATCGTGGACCGCGCGGTAGCGGTGGCCGTCGTCGGCAAGCCGCTGCGCACCCGCCTGGAGCCTCTCGTCCTCGGCCCAGTAGCCCAGCGAGCCGTTGGCCATGTATGCGAGCCGGTCATCGCACCCGATGAAGGGGTGAGCCCACTCGCTATCACCGCCGCTGTTGGAGCGGCTATGCGCGATGCCGATGGTCCCCGGCAGCTCCTCGGCATCGGTCTGCGCGCGCAGGCGCGCCGTGTCGCCGACGACCTTCGCGTGGTGCAGCTTGCCTTCATGGATGGTGGCCAGGCCCGTGTAGTACCCGCCCGCGAGGCCCTCCTCGGCCTGGAGCATATCCAGCAGTATCGGCGCGGCGCGCTCCGATCCGACGTAACCGGCAATGTTGCACATGGCTTCTCGCTTCCCTCGGGCGGGGCTCTCCTGAGGCCGCGTGACAGGATAGCACCGCCCGTCCGGTGGGTCAACTCGCTCGCTACCGGTTGCCGTGCGTCGTTGCCGTTAGTCGGATGTCGGATGTCGGTGGTCGGAGGTCCGAATGCAGGTGAGCGCGCAGGCAACGGCGCACTATCCGCGTGGCAAACCGAACTGAGACTGCCCATGGGAGGACGCAAATGCCGGAGGTCGCCCTGAACCGCGACGAGTACTACGATAAGGTCTACGGCTGCTGGTTGGGCAAGTCCATCGGCGGCACGCTCGGCGCGCCGCTGGAGGGCAAGAAGGGCCTGTTCGAGCTGACCTACTACGACCCGGTCCCCGAGGGCGCCATCTTCAACGATGACCTCGACATCCAGCTCGTCTGGCTGCACGCGCTCCAGCAGTTCGGCCCGCACCTGACCACCCGCGAGCTTGCCCAGCAGTGGCTCGAGCACGTCGTCTATCCCTGGGACGAGTACGGCTACGGCGCCTTCAACCTGCGCAAAGGCCTGCTGCCGCCGGTCAGCGGGGCCTACAACAACTGGTATGTGGACTGCGAGGGCTCGCCGATCCGCTCGGAGGTCTGGGCCATGGTCGCGCCGGCCTGCCCGGCGCTGGCGGCCCGTTACGCCTACCAGGACGCCATCATTGACCACGCCGGCGGCGAGGGCGTCTGGGGCGAGATGTTCCTGGCGGCTCTGGAGAGCGCGGCCTTCGTGGTCAGCGATCTGCACGAGCTGATTGAAATCGGCCTGTCGCTGATCCCGCCGGACTGTCGGACCGCCCGCGCCGTCCGCGACGTGCTCAAATGGCATCGCGAGGGCGTGGACTGGGTCGAGTGCCGCGAACTGCTGCTGGCCGAGCACGGGCACTACAACCCCCAGGACTCCCCGCAGAACCAGGGCATCGTGACCCTGGGCTGGCTCTACGGGGAGGGCGACTTCGGCGATTCGATTCTCAAGGCCGTGAACTGCGGCGAGGACACCGATTGCACCGGGGCGACGCTCGGCTCAATAATGGGCATCGTGCACGGCGCGGAGGGGATCCCGGCCCGCTGGAAGGACCCGGTGAGCGCCGGCATCGAGGTCGGCTGGGGCATCGTCGGCCTCGACTATCCGACCGACCTGGCCGAGCTTACGGTGCAGACCATCACGATGGCAGAGAAGGTTCTGGCGGCCAGGGCGCCGCACGTGCGTGTCGCCGACGACGGGGCGACGGACCTCTCGGAGGTTGACGCGCAGGCTCTGAAGGCCCCCGAGGTCCGCGCCGAGGTCGAGGCGGCTGACCCGCTGACCGCCACCTACGACCTCGGCGGCCTCAGGCTCCACGTGAGCTACGATGGCACGCCCACCATCGGCTACGACGCGCCGGCGCAGGTGCGTCTGGCCCTGGAGAGTTGCGCGGACGTCCCGCTGAAGGGCGAGCTGAGCGTCACCGCGCCCCACGGCTGGCAGGTCAGTGGCGACGGCAGCTTCTCCCTGGCCGGGCGCGGGGACAGGGCCGAGTTCGACTGCTCCTTTAGCGCGGCGCGCGATGCAGCGAAGCTGGGCGTCTCAAACCCGGTGACGGTCGAGGTATCTCTCGACGGCCAGGCCCCGGAGATCGTCCGCTTCCCGCTGCTGGGCGAGCGAGCGTGGCTCATCGCTGGCGCGTTCGCGCCGGATTTCGACGGCAAGCTGGGGCCTGAGCAGAGCTTCGACGCTCTCAGCGAGTATGAGGGCCGCGACGGGCCGGTGCGCTTCGAGCGCGGCTCTTTCCCGGAGAATCAGATGGCGCTGAGTGACGTGCTGGGCGGCTCCCCGGGCGTCGTCTACGCGATGACCTATGTCTTCAGCTCGGTGGACACAGAGGTCCTGATCGGCGTGGACAACTGCGACAGCTTCAAGGTCCATCTGGACGGCGAGGAGTTGGCGACGGTCGAGGACCCGCCGCCGGTGCGCCCGGTGCGGCATCGTTTCGACGCGGAGTTGAAGAAGGGCTGGCACCAGGTGATGGTGAAGCTGCTGGGGCGGGAGGGGCGGCTCGACTTCCACTTCCATCTGATGGACGACAAGCGCCACGGCCGCACCGACCTCATTAACACCTACCTGCCGGATGACCTGGCTGTGGTCGGGTAACGCGCCGGTGGGTGAGGTGCGCATGCGTGAGGTGCTCGTAGCCCGACCTACGAAAGACAGCCGTCTCACGCAACACGACTGCTGAACTCGGTCGCACGCGACTGAACAGGGGAGTTGAGGACAATGCGCGATGCACTGCGCCAGCGACTTATTGAAGCGATGCAGGAGATGCCGGTGATTGACGCTCACGAGCACCTGCCGCCCGAGTCCGAGCGCCTCGCGATGGACGTGGACGTGCTGACGCTGTTCTCGCACTACACGCAGACCGACCTCGAGTCCGCCGGTATGACCCAGGAGCAGTACGACCGCACCCAGGACGCCAGCGTGCCGCTCGACGAGCGCTGGGAGCTGTTCGAGCCGTTCTACGAGCGCATCAAGTTCGGCTCGTATGCTCGCGCGGCGCGCATCGCCGCCCGGCACTTCTACGGCGCCGACATCGGCCGGGATACCTACCAGGCCGTCAGCGAGCGTATGAAGCAGGCGAACAAGCCGGGCCTCTACCGCCGCGTCATCCGCGACGCGTGCAACATCAAGGTCTGCCTGACGCAGATCGGCCGCATCCCCGAGCGCAACAAGGCCCTGCTGGTGCCGGTGCTCCCGATCGCGAGCCTGACCGGTGGGGGAGAGGTGGCGGCGATGCAGAAGAGCGCCGAGGCCGTTGGCGTCGAGTTGAAGATGCTCGCCGACTATGACGAGGTGCTGGAGGGCCTGCTGGCGGACCTCAAGCGCAAGGGCGTGGTGGGCTTCAAGACGCTGTCGGACGAGCTGGCCGACCCAACGCCCGGTACGGCGGTCCAGGCCTTCCAGGAAGGCCTCAAGGGCAGAAGCTACGACCGCGCGCTGCTCGACGCCTACCTGACCCACCGGGCCTTCGACGCCATCGGCGCGGCGGACTTGGTGGTGGCCGTTCACTGCGGCATCATCTGGGACAACTGGAACGACTTCTACGCGCTCCGCCCGCGCAATATGGTCCCCAAGCTCCTGAAGCATCGCAACACGCGCTTCGACCTCTACCACGCGGCCATCCCCTGGGTGCGCGAGATAGCGGTCATCGGCAAGGAGCTGCCCAACGCCTACCTGAATATGTGCTGGTGCCACGTCATCTCCCAGCAGATGAGCATCTCGGCGCTCGACGAGTGGCTGGACCTGGTGCCGGTGAACAAGATCGCGGGCTTCGGCGGCGACTATCACCGCCCGGTGGAGAAGATCTACGGGCACTTGGTGATGGCGCGCGAGGACATCGCAGCGGTGCTGGCCCGGCGCGTAGGGGACAAGCAGATGACCTTCGGCGAGGCCGTGAGCCTGGCGCGTATGCTCCTGTTCGACAACCCCAGGGAGCTGTATCGGCTCGACGTATGATACTGTGTTCGTGTAGGTCGGAGTTCCTGGCCTGTCCGCCGTAGCCTTGGCGAAGGCGGGCTCCGACTCCGTCGCCGGTCGGCGTGGGCCGTTATCGTGGCGGGGGGTGTCCTCACCCCCCGCATTGCCGTTGATGCGACCGCCGAGGGGAAGACGCCTGCGCCCGCATCCATCCCATCTTGGTTCAGGGGGCGGGTAGAGGAGACATCGGGTCATGCCCCTGTCCGACCGCGAGAACTACCTGCGCACTGCCTCGATGACCGGCGCGGAATGGACGCCGATCCGTGTCGCCATCGTGGAGTCGGAGTGGGAGATGTATCGCGAGGACCTGGAGGAGGTGGTCGCTCGTCATCCGATGCTCTTTCCCGGCTTCGAGAGGGGCCAGCGTGACTTCGATGACTACGAGTTCGGCGGTGGATGTCGCAAGGGCGAGGATCACAGCGACAACTGGGGCTGCGTGTGGCGCGGCTGGGACGATGGCCACGGAGCGACCATCCATGGCCATCCGCTGGCCGAGTGGAAGGCCTTCGATGACTTCGAGCCGCCCGATTCGGCAACACAGAGTGCCCGCGGCCCGATAGACTGGGAGGCTACGCGCAAGAGCCTGCAAGAGCGCCGGGAGAAGGGACTGCTGACCAGGGGCGGGGTGGAACACGGCTTCCTGTATATGCGGCTTTGCTATCTGCGCGGCTTCGAGAGCCTGATGCTGGACATGGCGAGTGACGAGCCGCGCCTTCACGAGTTGATCGAGATGGTCACTGAGTTCAGTTGGGGGCTGGTCAAGCGATACCTGGCGATCGGCGTGGATGTGATGAGCTTCGGGGAGGACCTCGGCGCTCAGCACGCTTCGGTGATGGGCCCAACGCAGTTCGCCAGGTGGCTGGCCCCCGCCTACCGGCGGCTGATGGAGCCGTGCCGCGAGGCTGGCGCGCAGGTCTACGTGCACAGCGATGGATACATACTCGACATAATGGAGGAGATACTGGCTTGCGGCGTGACCATCATCAATCCGCAGGACCTGGTCAACGGCATTGACAATCTCGCCGCCGAGGTCAAGGGCCGGGTCTGCATTGACCTGGACGTGGACCGACAGAGCATCGTGCCCTTCGGCACCCGCCAGGAGATCTACGATCTGATTGAGGAGGGGGTCCGCAAGCTCGGCTCGCCGCAGGGGGGATTGATGTTGTACTGCGGCGTGACCCCGCCGACGCCACCCGAGAACGTGGATGCGGTCTGCTGCGCCTTCGAGGAGTTCCGTACCTACTGGTGGGACGGCCGCGGTAGTTAGGGAATGGGGACAGTCACCCGTTTTCTCGTCGCGTCTCAAGAAGGCCGCTTGCTTCCCTCAACTCTCCTGCTCGGGACGGGCAGGAGGGCATGGCTGACTGTCCCCCCTTTGCCCGCACGTTTGAGGCCGCCGCTACGTGGGTAAGGTTGTCGAAAGTGTGACAGCCCGGCCCAAGGAGCATCTGCTATGCGCAGGAGCGGCTTCACCTTGATCGAATTGCTCGTAGTGATCGCGATCATCGCGATCCTCGCCTCGATTCTCTTCCCCGTCTTTGCCCGGGCGCGCGAGAAGGCCAGGCAGGCGAGTTGTCTGTCCAACCTCAAGCAGATCGCGCTCGGGGTAATGATGTACGCGCAGGACCACGACGAGCTGCTCTGCTACTACCAGCGTCCCTTCGGCTACGCGTGGTGGGATGACCTGCAGCCCTACCTGAAGAACACGCAGATACAGGTATGCCCGAGCAAGAGCGACTGGAACCCGGGCCACGCGACGCACAAGAGCGGCTACGGTCTGAATGACACCGTGTTCCCGGCGGGGCCTGCCGAGGGCGTTTCGACGCCGGCGTCGGTGGCGCTGGGGCAGATTCAGTACCCCTCCGAGACCATCGGCGGGGCGGACAAGGATCAGGGCAACACGCGGATGGTTGGTATACCCTTCAAGGCCTCCACCACATGGCCGTATAACGTGGGCACGCGGCACAACGATGGCGCCAACTTCTTCTTCATGGACGGCCACGCCAAGTGGATGGGCAAGGCCGCCGACTGGTCCACCAGCGACGATATGTGGGACCTCAACTGAGCGCCAGCGCCGCACACCCGATCCCTGACACGCATCA
>CBFDBV010000030.1:0-18568 GCA_965603135.1 uncultured bacterium | reverse complement strand
AGCGGCCGTCGCCAAGGTATGACGTGCTGGCGACCAAGAGGGGCTACGCACTGGCCTGGCAGCGCGTGGAGTCAGGTCAGGCAGCGCAGATCGCGCTCGGCGCGGATCCGGCCACGTGCACAGGCACGGTGACGGACGCCGAGGGCAACCCGCTTGCGGGGATTGAAGTTCGCGTGCGCTGGCTTGAGCTGGGCGAGGGAGGCGGTGCCAAGTTCTTATCCCTGGGGAATTTCGCCTCGCCGCTGGCTACCGAGACCGACGACAAAGGGCGATTTGACCTCGACGGTCTGCCAGGCACCGCGAAAGTGGCTCTTGCTGTTCGTGCTGAGGGTTGGGCGCACTTCGTGCACATCGGCCCGAATGTGCCCCGGACCGGCGAAGAGGTAGAGATCAGGCTGTATCCGGAGGCGACCATCTCCGGCCGGGTGACCCGCAACGGTGGGCCAGTGGGGGGGGTCTGCATCACCTGCCAGGCCGTCTTACCCTCTACAGGCGGAGGAAAGGCGGTCACAGAGGACGAGGGGACATACACGATCAAACACTTGTCCGCGGCGACCTACGACCTTATGCTCTGCGACACTGATGAGTGGACGGCAGTCGCCGTGGAGGGCGTCGAGGTTGGGGTTGGTGAACACGCAAAAGGCATTGACCTGCAGCTGATCGAGGGCGCTATCGTCGAGGGCACCGTGACACTGGCTGATACGGGTGAGCCGGCTGTCGGCGTCTACATACGGGCCGACGGCCCCGCAGGGGCGACGTGGAGGGGGGCGGGGCTGGCAGCCAAGGCGGACGAGAGAGGGCATTATGAGATTCGATTGGCGCCGGGCAAGAACAAGGTTGAGCCTAGCCTAGGCTTCAAGGGATATCGGGAGTCGCAGCCGCGTGAGTCGTGGGTCGAGGTTGCCAACGGCGAACGCAAGACTGGCGTTGATTTCGTGCTGAAGTCCCTCTCTCCGGTCACTGGTGTCGTGCTGAAGCCTGACGGCACCCCCGCGGCAGGCGTCAAAGTCTGGCTGGGGCAACCTGGATTCCCCGGGGAAAGCCCGGAGCCGCACGTCACCGACGCGGGAGGGCGCTTCGAGTTCGAGGCAAGAAGCCGCCCGAGGGAAACGGGATGGCTGTTGTTCGCCCAGGACCCGGCGGGCGAGCTGGCCGCCGTAACGATAGTCAAGGACCTGGACGAAAAGGTCGTCGTACGCCTAGCACAGGGCGCTTATGTGACCAGCCAAGTGGTTGATACTGACGGCAACGCCTTTCCGGATTTCCCCGCTACCCTGCTCGTGGAAGATGCACAGGGATCGCGGCGGGGGACGCTCCCCATTCATCCCGTGACTGACGCCGACGGATTTCTGCGCGTCGGGCCGCTGCCGGCGCGCGTGCATCTGAGGATACTCCCAACAGGGGAGGCCGCGCGCTACGCTCAGAATGGCGAGGTCTGGCACCAGAAGCAACTCTACCTTGAGCCGCGAGCCACGGAGAGCCTCCCCACGCTGCGTCTCAACCTCGCCGGGCGCAGCCTCAGCGGGGTTGTAGTTGATGAGCAGCAGCAGCCGGTAGCTGGCGCCGAGGTGATGAGCGTGAGGCGCATGCTGCGGGCCGGGATGGAGGGCATTAACGGTAGCGGCTTCGAGTGTGATGCCCGCACCACAACCGATGCGCAGGGGAGGTTCGAACTGACCGGGCTAAGCGCCAGCGGCATGGTGCGACTGCTGGCCGTCACCCCGGACCGGGAGCGTGCGTTCCTCCTGCCATGCGATCCAGACGCGGACGTCGAGCCAGTCCTGAGCCTGCAGAAGCCCGGCGTGGTCATGGGTGTGGTCTACGACGCTGAGGGCGAACCGCAAGCTGACGTGAAGGTGCGATTACACACGGTCATCTCCTATCCACACGGGGATGGCGTGCTAGTCGGGACGATCGGGGGACTGCCGATGGAGGCCAAGACCGACGAGCGCGGCCGATGGCGTTTTGAGGGGCTGATACCGGGCATGAGCTGCCGCGTCCAGGCGCAAGACCCCGCGGGCGACCTCAGTGGTGACACAGGACCGTACTTCCTGGAGATCGAGGGCGGCGACGCGCCCACGGTGGCGGACATCTACATGGACTAGCCGAGGTGCGCCGGCACCCTGACGTGGCAGGCCAACCGCCGTCGACGGCGAAATTCTCTGCGGGTTGGGCTGTTGGGCTCCCCCAGCCTTTGAGTGCGTTTCCTGAGGAGGGACTGAGATGAGAAGGGCATTGATCGGGTTCGCTTTGCTAGGCTGCCTAGCAACCGCAGGTGCCAGGAGCACGGACACCATCCAGATCACCAACGACGGCAGGAGCATCGACGGGGCCTTTTCCCCCGACGGGTCCAAGGTCGCCTACCTCTCGCTGGGAAAACGCTTCGCTCCCGACGGTAAGTATTACTTCAGCGGTCGAGTCCGCCTGTGGGACGGGGAAAGCAGCCGAACCCTCGCGGCCCTGGGTGACAGCAAGCCGACCTCGGATAGCCCCTACAGGCTCTGGGCCCCCTTCGGCAGCACCCACTGGCTCACCAGCGGCGACTACATATTGCAGGGACGGAGGCCCATTCGCGTTGCGGACGGCGCCTGCACCCGGGTGGGCACGTGGGGCGACTGGTTCGTGATGAACGATGGTTGGGAGCTGGCGGCGGCTGACGAAGCAGAGGTCAACGGTGCCGTGCACTGCCGCCCGCTGAACCCGGTCAAATCCCGCACTGACGAGCACATTCGCCCCGATCAACTGCCCGATTGCGTGCCCCTGGAGAGTGATGACTGGGGGTACGGCCACTTCCGCCGCTCGCCGCGTAACCCCGACCAGGCTCTCTACAGCGGCCACGACAAGCACTTTTTCGGGTGCGTTTGCTCCGCGGGACGGCACAAGCGCTACCTCGGTGTGGCAGACCTTCTCACTGGCCGCCTTCGCCGTCTCACCTGGGGGACGAACTACTATCTGGACCCATACAAGGTAAGGTGGTCGCCTGACGGCAGCATGATAGCCTACCTGCGTCAGAGCTTCCATGACATAGACACGCCCATCACGTGGTCCACGCTCCATGTCATCCGCCCCGACGGCAGCGGCGACCGATGCCTGGCTCACAATGTCTCGGGTTACTATTGGGTTTCGCCGACCGAGATGGTCGCCCTGATAGGTCTGGGCAAGGCCAGCGGATATTGGCAGCCTCAGCGACAGCTCTCGGTAGTGGACCTCCGCACCGGCCGCGTGCGGCGCATAACGAAGGGCAATTTCACCCACGGCCTGTGCGATGTGCACGATGACCGATACCTCGTGTTGGAGAGGCCTGTTGGCGGAAGCCGCTGCCAAGGTAACGTCTACCTGATCCGCCCAGCATGATAGGGAAGGTCCAGTCGAGACGGCGCATCAAATGCAGTGGCGAGCTTGAAACTTGGTGAAATATGGCACGCAAAGGCGACGGCACAGTCAGGCTGATCTCGCTCGGCGGGATCGGGGACATCGGTAAGAATATGACCGTCTTCGAGCAGAACGGCGAGATTATGATCGTGGACGTCGGCATTATGTTCCCCGACGAAGAACACCCCGGCGTTGACCTGATCCTGCCGGATATGACCTACATCTACGAGAACGCCGATCGCGTGGTGGGCGTCGTGCTCACCCACGGGCACGAGGACCACATCGGCGCGCTGCCCTACCTGCTGGAGCGGATGGCGCTGCCGGTCTGGGGCACGCGCCTGACGCTCGGGCTGGTCGAGGCCAAGCTCGAAGAGTTCGAGATCCAGCCGGGCTGCAAGTTCATCGAGATGAAGCCCCACGACACCATCGAGGTGGGCAGCTTCGGCATCGAGCCGATCCGCGTCAATCACAGCATCCCCGACGCGGTGGGCCTGGCCATCTTCACCGAGCAGGGCCTCATCGTGCACAGCGGCGACTTCAAGTTCGATCAGACGCCCACCGACGGCGCGCCGGCCGACTTCCACGCCTTCGCCCGCTTCGGCGCCCAGGACCCGCTGGCGCTGATGATTGACACCACCAACTGCGACGAGCCGGGCTCCTCCGGCTCCGAGCGGATCGTCAAGGAGGCGCTACGCGAGATCATCGAGGACGCCCCCGGGCGCGTGATAATGACCACCTTCGCCTCCAACATCGGCCGCCTTCAGCACGCGATTGACGCGGCCGCCGAGTTCGGCCGCAAGGTCGCCATCATCGGGCGCAGCATGGAGCGGAATGTGCGCGTGGCGATGCGGCTGGGCCGGCTGGACATCCCCGAGCACACGCGGGTGGAAATATCCGATATAGACCGCATAGCCGATGACCGGCTGACGATCCTGGTGACCGGCAGCCAGGGGGAGCCGCTGTCGGCGCTCTCGCGCGTCGCCCGCGGCTCGCACCAGGATATCAAGATCCACAGCGACGACATCGTGGTGATGGCCTCCAGCGCGATCCCGGGCAACGAGGCGCTCATCTGGAAGACCATCAACGGGCTCTGTCGGCAGGGGGCGCACGTGCTCTACGGCGAGGGCCACGTGCACGTCTCAGGCCACGCGAAGGCCGAGGAGGTCAAGCTGATGGTCAACCTCGTCCGCCCTCGCTACGCGATCCCCTTCCACGGCGAGTACCGGCACCTGCTGGCCTTCAGGGACCTCGCGCAGGAGCTGGGCATGGCCGAGGAGGACGTCTTCCTGCTGGGGCCCGGGCAGGTGCTGGAGTTCCGCAACGGGCAGGCCCGGCGCGGCAAGTCCGTGCCGGCCGGCTCGGTGAACGTGGACGGCCTGGGCGTGGGCGATGTTGGCAACGTGGTACTCGAGGACCGGCGGCTGCTTGCCTCCGAGGGCATCGTGCTGCCCATCGTGGTGGTGGAGCAGGACACCTGCCGGCCGCTGGCGCCTCCGGACATCTACTCGCGCGGCTTCGTCTACGTGCAGGAGTCCGAGGAGCTTCTTGATGAGATAAAGGGCGAGATAGCGCGCATCGTCGAGGAGGTCCACGGCGCAGGGACCAACGACCCCGAGCAGCTCTACGACCGTCTGCGCAAGGGCGTCGCCGCCTACATTGAGGACCTCACCGGCCGGCGGCCGCTCATACTGCCGGTGATCGTGCCCGTGGAGGCTTGAGGCAGGTTCACGGCGTGGAGCAGGCTGCGAGTTGAGCGCTGACGGTCGCGGCGTCCTCTTTGAGCGCCTTGGCGCGATTGCCCAAGGCGTCAATCATGTCCACGGACAGGTCAGCGCGGCGTTGGTACTCGCCATCGAGGTAGCGCCAGCGGGCGAGCAGGCCGTCGAGCTGCACCTCGCTGCCCAGCGGCCGGTCTTCGGGGCGCAGCAGCACATAGGTCTGATAGCAGGCCGCGATGTGTGAGAGCGCCTCATCAAGCAGAGCGCCGAACACCGGCAGCTCGAAGGGCATCGGCGCACTGCGGAAAGCCGCCAGCGCCTTCTCCCCCTCGATGACCTGAGCCGACACCCGGACGTCGCCGGGCCCGCCGCGGAAGACCTTGAAGCCCATCTTCACCCCGCGCTTCTCCCCCGCCTTCAGCTCGAGCTTCTCGACCCCGAAGTAGTGTGCCCGGCGCGTCGGCCCGGTGACGCGCACGTTGACCTTCACGGTCTGGTTGGCGTCGCTGAGGTTGGTCACGGTCAGGTCGGCGTAGTTGTCGCCGAACCAGGGCTCCTCGACAGGCCCCAGCTCGCAGCGGAGCGGCGGGCCCGCGAAGGTCATGCTGCCGAAGTCGGCGGGCTCGGCGCAGCTCGCGCTCAGCGCGCACCAGGAGCTGCGCTCCGCGATGCGCGGCGCGTTGCGGCAGACCGTCAGCCCCCAGATGCGCCCCTGGGCCGGATAGGTCCCCTCGCCGAAGTCGAAGGCCATCTCCACGCTCCAGCCGCTCTGCCACTTGCTCGTCTTCGCGACCCAGTCGAGGTCCTGCCCAGCGGCCTCGTCCACGGCGTCGAAGACCGCGCCGGCGGCGTTGACGGCCAGGTGGATGTAATGCTCGCCCTGGTTGTCGGGGTCAAGGAGCACCTCGAGGCAATCGTCGCGATAGACGGGCCCGTCGCGCTCGGTGGTGGCGCAGCGGATCTCGCCGGGCGTGGGGTCGAAGAGCTTCGCCCCCACGTAGAGCGCCTTGTCATCATAAGCGACGAAGGCCTCGGTGGTCAGAGAGGGCATTCCCTTGCCCCCGAGCAGGACGAAAGGACTGAGCGCGGCCGCATCCGCCCACTCGTTGGTGCCGATCTTCCCGTCAATGGCCGGCGGGGTCGCCATCCTGGGGCAGGTCACAGTCGGCGGACTACCTGTGCCGGCCCAGGCGGGAACGGCAGCGACGACAGCAAAGACAGCAACGATAGCAACCTCAGTTGCGAGTAGCGAGTAGCGAGTAACGACTTCGAAGCCCCTGGGGTTTGCTCTTTCTCGCCACTCGCCACTGTCGTTCCTGCCGTCTCTGCCGTCATGCCACTCGCTACTCGCCACTGTCGTTCCTGCCGTCTCTGCCGTCATGTCTTTCCCCTCCCTGCGACCCTGACTGCCGCACAGTGGAGCCTTCGCCGTACGCGCGCGACCTCCTTCATATTGCGCGCGCAAATCAAGGATAGGAGGTATCCCCGGCGCGGTGGCGAATAGTCACCTCACATCCCCGTGTCAACTCGTCGAGTGTGCGGATGCAAGTCACAGGAGGGACCACGATGCCGCTGATAACCCCCAGGCAGCTTCGCGAGCATCCGGAGTTGTCGGGCTTCTCGTCTTTCGGGGTATTCGTGCAAGAGCGCGGAAAGACGGTGGAGCCTCACTTCCACGACTGCGATGAGTGGTGGATCATCACCCGCGGGCGCGCGCTGGTCGCCAGTGAGGGCGAGGAATACGAGGTGAAGCGCGGCGACATGATCTTCACCCCGGCGGGCGAGGAGCATGAGATGACCGAGGTCTACCAGGACCTCGAGGGCGTCTACATCGAGGGCCCGCTGGTGGGGAAGAAGCGCCGCGGCCATCTGCACCACCCCGAGGACGACTGACCTGCGCGGCTGTCCCTCTTCCTCTTCACCGCTGCCGTTGTCGTCTGGAGAGGCCGGACCACTGTCCGGCCTGTGCCGTTGGGTTGTTCTCGCCGTCTAGCCCGCGCTCGACAGCGTCACCTCCGCCATCTCCAGCGTCCGGTCCACCAGGTCGCTGATCTTCAGCAGCGGCATCCCCGCGAGCGCGACCTCCAGGGTGTCGTTCAGCGGCTCGCTGAGGTCGCGCGGCACGCCGGCCTCGCCCAGCAGCGCCCCCATCACCGAGCCGACCGTGGCCCCGTTGCAGTCCGTGTCCAGCCCGCCCATCACCGCGATGGCGATCGCCCGCCTCATGTCGCCACCCGCGTGCAGCAGCCCCATCAGGCACAGGAGCGCGTTGTTGATCGTGTGCACGCGGTGGTAGTGCCCGTACTTCTCGATGATCCTCTCCCAGGTCTGTTCCCAGGTCTCGTCCTGCTCGCACCAGCCAAGGCACTCGGCCAGCGCCTCCGCCAGGCGGCTCTTCTCGGGTATCTCCGCCAGCGCCAGCGACAGGGCCTCGCTGAGATCGTCGGTCGCGAAGCACGCGGCGATGAGCGCGCCGAAGAACATCTCCCCGTAGATGCCGTTCTTTGTGTGTGTCGTGCAGGCGTCCCGCCAGGCGTACTCGGCCGCCCTCTCCGGCCATCCCGGCGCGCAGTAGGCCCAGCCATCGGCGCGAATCTGCGCGCCTATCCACTCGCGATACGGGTTCATGTAGCGCGCCGACTCGGGCGGCATTATCTCGTTGACCCAGTTACGCATTGCCGCGCGCTCGGCGGTGTACGTGCGATGATGGGGCAGGCGCACGAGCCACTGCTGGACGATCTGCCCCGGGGTCACCTGAGGGCCGAACTGCTCGATGATATGCAGGCCGAGGGTGGTGTAGTCGGTATCATCGTCACGCACGCCGCGGGTGATGTTAGGCGCCAGGCACGGGTCGTCGGGCGGAGGGTACGAAATGCCCTCCGGCACGTTCTCGACCACGGGGAAGTAGCCGGTCAGCGGATAGGCATCCGCCGCGCGCAAGATGGCCTCGATCTCCTCGCGCGACTTGCCCTCGATGGGCTTGCCCATCATGCAGCCGATGCAGCGACCGAGCCACGCGCCGGCGGTGCGATCGCGCAGCGTCGCCTCGTCAATCGCGGTTCGCGCGCGGTCCGTCTCCGGCCGTGCCGCGCGGATGCCCTCCAGGTCGGAGGGTTCCTCGTAGGGCCAGCCGGCCGCAGGCGTCAGCTCTGCCGCCTGCCCGAAGAACTCCATCAGCGCCGCCTGTCCCGCCTGGGCGGGATCGTCCGTCTCGCCCAGCAGGACCTGCTCGTACCTCTCCCTGAGCTGCGCAACCTCGCAGCCCTCCTGCTCTAGCTGCACCAGTTCATCGGCCGCAAGCTGCCTGAGAGTATCTCCGCTCAGCATCGTATGCCAGGGCTCCCTTCGGTCCGTCGTTGTATCGTGCCACCGGCCTGTCCACCATAGCCTTGGCGACGGTGGACGCCCTCGCCGGTGGAATTGCCGATGTCTCGCGCAGACGAGGGCGTCCACGCCACGCCGGTCTCGAAGGTCGGTTCGCTGAGCGACTATCGCGCTCCTGCAAAGTCTGACAGGAAGGTGTAAATCGGCCTGGTGTCGAAGGCCCCTGTACGCGCAACAGTGGGGGACACGGAAGGTGCGTCAGTCTCGATGGAGATATTCGCCAACCACGCTCACGTTTTCCCCGAGGACGTTCGGCCCGAGGGCAGCGTTGAGAGTCTGCTGAAGCTGATGGACGCCTGCGGCATCGCCCGCGCTGTCTGCTTCGCGCCCTTCCGGCGGCAGGTGGCGGATGCCGGCTACGACAAGCCCAACGAGTGGCTGGTGGAGGCGATCGCGGATGAGCCGCGCCTCATCGGGTTCGCCGCCATCAGCCCCGTGGAGGAGGACAGCATCGAGCGGCTGGAGCGCGCGCGCGAGCTGGGCATGCCCGGCGTCAAGCTGCATCCGGCCTTCGACAAGTTCGACATCACCGACGAGCGGGCGATGGACTTCTACGCCGCCGCCGAAGAGATCGGGATGCCCCTGGACTTTCATACCGGCCCTCACTGGCACCGGCTCAGCGACAATCACCCGCTCAAGTTTGACGAGGTCGCCTTCTTGCGCCCTGATCTGACGATGATTTTCGAGCACGTCGGTGGGCGGCCGTTCTTCGAGGACATGCTGGCCGTGCTGGGCAACAACATCGGCCTCGGCCAGCCCGGGTGCCTCTTCGCGGGCATCAGCAGCGTGCTCAACAAGGACCTGCAAAGGCTGTGGTACCTGGGCATCGAGCGCATCGCCGAGCTGATGCACATCTTCGGCGAGAACGTGTGCATCTACGGGCTGGACTTCCCGTACAACAGCGTTGAGTTGGTCCAGGCCGAACTCGAGGAACTGAACTCCCTGAACATCTCAGAGGAAGGCCTTCAGAAGCTCTTCGGCGGGAACCTGGAGCGAGCGATCGCTCTCGGCTCCGAGTAAGCCCCGACATCGGACCAGCTATGTCCAACGCTCAGTTCACCTACCACGTCCTCGAGCGCCCCTTCCCCGACGACTTCGTGGAGTGGTATCCGTACATCAAGCCGGAGGTGATCGGCGACAGCCCCTGGCTGCCGTGGCTCCAGCGTGTCATTGCCGAGGACATCCCCGGGGTGCGCGATCGCTTCATCGCGGCCCGCCACGAGCCGTCCCGCGCCTGGGCCGGCGTGGTCTGGGCCAGCGTCTCGGAGGCGGTCCCGGAGCTGGCGCACTTCGGCTGGTTCCACGTTGAGGATAGGTGGCAGGGCTCCGGCGTCGGCGGGCACATAATCGGGACCTACCTGAGCACGCTCGAGGCCGAGGGCGTGCGCGTCATTATGCTGCCGACCGAGATCACCAACGAGCGGGCCATCGGGATGTACTACCGCCGAGGCTGGCGCATCACGCTGGTGGACCCCGCCCGTGGCAGCGTCTGGATGGTGCGCGAGCCGCACGGCTTCCACGAGAGCTTCTTCACGCCCGCTCCTGACCGGCCCCTGGAGGTCGGTCCGCCGCAGCCCTCGGACTTCGTCGCGCTCGACTACCTGCTGGGTCGGCCCGCCGCTGCCATCCGGCTGCTGCCCATCGGTCTGGTCGGCAGCCGCCGCTTCGTCTCGTTCCATCACGCCTGGGACGAGGCCGATTACGTGGTCGCCCGACAGGGGGGCCGGCCGCTGGGCCTGGCGGTTTCCGTCGAGCGTGAGGACGGGACTTGCGTTGACTGCTTCGCGCTTGACCCGCGTGTGATGCAGGCGGCGCTTGAGCCCCTCCTTGCAGACGCAGAGAGCCCTTACGCTCTTGCGGCCGGCGGCGACGCCGAGCGCCGCGCTGCCTTCGGGGCCGCTGGCCTCAGCCCGGCCGGGACGGTGACAGAAGACATCGCCGGCGCGCCCCTTACCCTCTGTCGCTACGCCTGCTAGCGCCAACCTCTTCCAGTCGAGGGCTTCCCCCGTCGCCAAGGCTACGGGCGACAAGTGACCTCGGTCCCGCCAAGGCGGGACAAGCTCCGCTGGAAAAGCGGGTTTGAGGCGGCTCGTGCTGGACAGGTGAGGGCACCTGTCCTACTACGTGCGCCCGGGATCGGCCCGCGCCTTCTGGCAGGAGCCCCGATCTATCCCGACGAAGGTGCACCACGGATGCGCTATCCCACCTACAGGAATGAGATCGCTATGCGCTCTCTGGCCACCATGCTCTGCCTGCTGTGCGCAACATCCGTTGCCGCGGTTGGCGCTGCGACTGAGGCGAGTCTGTCGCTCGCCACGCACAACGCCGAGGTCAAGGCCTATCTCAACTCCGAGGCGCTGGCAATCGAGGACGGAGCCGCGGAGCTGGTACTCCAGGACGGGATCAACGTCCTGGCCCTCGAGGCCTCCGCAGCGGGCGAGAGGCCCGCTGTCGCGGTGCAGATCAGCGTGGAGGACCGCGTCATAACTGCGCGCTGGCTGTGCCGCTCGGAGGCACCACCCGAGAGCTGGCGAGAGGAGTTGTCGCAGGAGGGGTGGCGCGCTGCCAAGCCCAGCGAGGCGGGCATCTGGACGCCGGACGGCTCGAAGCAGGCGTACTTCGTTTGCGGCCTCTACGCAGGCGGCGCGGAGCCGCAGCTTTTCCCGAAGCTCGATGCCTTCTACCTGCCCCGTGGCAGCCAGCAGCTCATGCGCTTCTACGTACACGCCCCGGCAAAGATCCCGTCCGAGCAGTACCGCATGGTCGTGGAGGCGCCGGCCGCGCTGAAGTACGTCGCCGTCGAGCCGGTCAGCGGCGGTGACCCGAACGTGGTGCGCGCGGACACCTTCGAGGATGCCGGAACGCAGATGGCGCGCTACCACGTTGAGTACGATATGATCCCGCGCCAGGGGATGGAGCTGTCCATGCGCTGGGGCAATGAGGCCGGCACCACTCTTATGTATATGCCGACACTCCGGGCCGGCGGGGCCTTTGACTGGCGGCATCTCTCGATGGTCATCACGCCGCCTCTCGGGGCGGTCAGCGCGCACCCGCTCATCATCAAGTGGCAGAACCGCGGCATCACCGGCACCTTCTGGGTGGACAACGTGGTCTTCCGCGAGAGGGACAGCGACGAGAACCTGCTGAAGATGGGGCGCTTTGATGAGCCCGAGTGGGGCGACAACTACCGCCTGAAGCCCGAGGGCCCGGACGGCTCGATGTGCTGCAAGATCGTCTCTACGCCCGAGAACGCCGACAAGCAGCAGGCCCTCTGGGTGGACAAGGAGGGCGTGGTGCCCGTCGAGCAGGGGAAGGAATATGTCATCGAGCTGGACGTGAAGTGCGAGGACCTCGGCTCGCCCAGCGCCAAGCCGCTCTGCGGGCTGCTCTTCGAAGCGCCGGCAGACGTGGGCGAGGGGGAGTTCCCGGTATACACGTACTTCGAGACGCTCGGCGGGACGGTGACTGAGCTTCCACTCCGCAGCCGCGTCGTCATCCTGCCACCGCTGAAGGACGTGCGCCCGCAGCGCGCGCGCATCTGCCCGTGTTACTACGGCTCGCGCTTTCGCTCTGACGAGATGGGCCGCGCCTATGCCGAGAGCTGCTGGGCCTCGGGCATCACCTGGAACTACGGCAGGGCGGACAACAACGTCACGCCGCACCTGCTGGAGCGCGGGCACCGCGTGATACTCAGCATCGGCTGGCACCCCTGGGGCGCTCCCGCCGGCACCAGGGAGTTCATCGAAGCCCACCCGGAGCTTCAGGCGGTTGACTTCAAGGGCAAGCCCCTCAGTCACACCTTCTGCCCCACCTGGATGCTCGCCGAGGGCGACGAGATCATCAAGGCCCTGGAGCAGTGGCTGCTGGAGAGCGTCAACGGCGAGCCGTACTTCGGGGCCAACTGGGACCTGGAGCAGCCGGTGGTGGACCCGCCCACCTTCTGCACCTGCGAGCGTTGCCGGGCGGCCTTCCGCAAGTTCGCCGACCTGCCTGAGGATACGCCGCTCGAGCCCGACACGATCCTTAACGAGTATCGCGAGCAGTGGACCAGCTTCCGCTGCACCCAGAACGCGGAGATGGCCGGGCACCTCAAGCGGGTACTGGACAAGGCCGAGCGCCCCATCGAGTTCTCGCTCTACTCGGGCTACGAGTCGGTGCGCACGAAGGAGCATTACGGTGTGGACTGGGCGCTGATGGCCCCGCACCTGGACCTCGGCATCGCGGGCTACGGCGGCGACCGCACCGGCATCTACGACACGGTGGCGGCCCTGGGCGAGGTGCCCTTTATGGGCGGGGAGATGTGGTACCTCTCGCACAATGACGATGCGCGGCCCGCGCCTCGGATGGAGATCTGGCGCAACCGCCTGCTGCGCCAGTACGTGGAGAGCGGCTGCAACGGCGTGCTCATCTGGCAGCTTGCCTCGATGGACGGTGGCGCGTTCTACGCGACCTCAGAGGCCGCGGAGATCATCGCGCAGCACGAGGACTTCTTGCAGCTCTCCCAGCGCTGCGACGAGGAGGTGGAGGTGACGGCCCTGGAGCCGCGCAACTGGGCGGCCTTCGAGAAGGACGGACAGGTCCTGGTGCTGCTGATGAATTTCAAGGCGGAGGTCGTCAGCGTCAGCGTCCAGGTGGCGGGCAACACGCACGAGCGGGAGATCGAACCCTACGGGGTGCATGTGCTGGTGGTGGCTGAGGGAGGATAAGCCCGCCTCGGCGAGAATAGGTGTGCTTCCAGGCTGCAACTAGCGAGACAACCCAAGGCTAGGTCGGGCTGGAAAGCCCGACCTACGAAGGAGGAGACTGTGTATGAGCAGTGATGGAACCATCGTCGAAGTTGACGCCGGCAATCACGACCGAGAGAACACCGTCGTCTATGCCGCTTACGCCTGCGTGCCCGGCGAGCACAAGGGACACTCGCTGGCCGAGGTGGATGACAGCGGCAACCTGGGGGACCTGGTGCCGATGCAATGCCTGCCGATGCCCGGCGACTGCCCGGAGGCCGAGACGCGCAACAGCCTGGTCGCCTGGGTCGTCCCGGAGCTCGGCGCCGGGGAGAAGAAGCGATACTGCATCCTCGATCAGCCGGCGGAGCCGGCTGACACGGGCGAGGTCACCGTTGACCTGGTGGAGGGCGTGTCCGCGGAGTTCAAGATCAACGGGGAGACCTTCACGCGGTACAACTTCTCCGACGAGTTCGTGCGCCCGAACGCGTATCCGGTCTACGGGCCCGGCGGGGTGGAAGTGACCGAGTACGCCGAGACCGACCACCCGCACCACAAGTCCATCTACGTGGCGCTGGGCGAGGTCAACGGGAACGACAACTGGAGCGAGATGGAGGGGCACTCCTTCATCCGCAATCAGAGCCTCGAGGTCCTGGCCGAGGGCCCCATCTTGGCCCAGCTTAGGGCGGTCAATGACTGGGTGGACCCTAAGGGCAGCAAGTTCATGGAGGACCACACCATCATCACCGTCCACAATATGCCCGAGGGCGGACGGCTGATGGACTGGGACATCACCCTGGCCGCGACCGAGTGCGGGATACACATCGGCGACACGAAGGAGGCCGGGACCCTGTCGGTGCGTATGAACACTGCGCTGCACGAGAGGAACGGCGGCACCATCATCAACGCCTACGGCGGCCTGCGCGAGAGCGAGAACTGGGGCAAGCCCTCCCCGTGGGTTGACTACTACGGCGAGGTGGACGGGACGAAGTGCGGCCTGGGCATCTTCGACTCGCCCTTCAACCTGCGCCACCCGACCACCTGGCACGTGCGCAGCTACGGGCTGTTCACCGCGAACTGCTGGGGGTATTCATACTTCACGGACGATCAGTCCAAGCGCGGGGACTACGTGATCCCGCAGGGCGGCTCGGTCAACTTCGTCTACCGCGTCTACGTCCACGCGGGGGACAACGTCGAGGCGAAGGTGGGCGACCGTTACTTCGACTTCGCCTACCCGCCGACCGTCAGCGCGGTCGAGCAGTAGGACAGGTGCCCTCACCTGTCCGGCCCCAAGCGTGATGGCGTTGCGGGAATGGGGACAGTCATCCCGCTAGGCGGGATGACTGTCCCGCATTTTCCCGCACCCGCAACAAGGCGAGGTGGGTAAGCATGTCAAAGGGCCGCAGCATACGGCTGATGCTGCTACTGGTGCCGCTCGGAGCTCTGACAGGGCAGTCAGTGGGCCTGTCAGCGCCGCAGGCTGCGCCTGTGTGGGCCTCCACGGCTCCGAGGGCCGCTGATGTGGACTGGGTGCGCGATGTGCTCGTGAGCGTTTTCCTGCGGCCCAACCTCGCCGAGCGTACGCACGTAGACGGCTTCGGGTCGGGCGACGGCGCTGCGATGCTGCTGGTGCCGGAGGCAGGCGTGGACGGATCGTGGGGCGCGATGCTCAGGCACACGCAGATGAATGCGAGCGCCGGTTTCTTGCTGCCCGTGAAGCAGCACACGCTCTATCGCCTCTCGGCGTGGGTGTACATTCCCGAGGGCGCCCCGAGTTTTTTTGGGCAGTGGCCCACTGCCTTTGGCTTGGCCCGGAACTCGGCCACCATCGCTCAGGGAGAGACCGTGCGAGAGCAGGGGAAGTGGTGCCAGGCTACCGTGGAGTTTGACAGCGGCGATCACAAGCAGATCCGGTTCCTCATCCACTCGCAGGCCAGGGAGCCCTGGCCGGCCTACTACGTGGACAACTACGACATTCGGGAGAAGCGGGGCGAAGAGTGGAGTGAGAATCTGGTCCCGCAGGGAGATCTGGAGACACCGGCCGAGGACCTCAGGGAAAAGGTGCTGCGCGAACTCGACCCCGACCTGCTGGACTGGCACACAGGCATCCATCTTGATGCTGGGAGGTACTTCAGCGACAGGGGGGTGCGAGTGTCAGGGGGCGCCTGGGAGATCGAGTACGATTGGATAGGCGTCAACGACCCGCAGAAAGAGGCGTTCCTGGAGGAGGGGGTGGTGCGGGACATTCAGGGACGGCCTGTCGAGTACTTCGAGGCCTACCCGGGCTGGCATATGTGTCACAATGCGCCCCGCTGGCACGAGCACCAGAAGGCCGGCCTGATGCGGGTCGTCCCGTACGCGCACTCCGTGAGCCAGGACAATATCTGCAACCCGCCGTTCTTCCACCTGGCTCGCGGGTGCTTCTGCCGGTGGTGCCAGGAGGGCTTCAGGGAGCACCTGGCTGGTCGGCTGACCCCCGCCGAGCTGAGCGCAGCAGGCATCGGGGAGCTGGCCGGCTTCGATATGCCCCACTACCTCAAGAGTTCGCAGAAGTTCAAGCTGGGCGAGCCCGCCATGCTGGAGGACCCGATAGTACGGGAGTGGATCCGCTATCAGTACGTCTCGCAGCTTGGGCGCTGGGCGGATATTGTGCGAAGTATACGCGAGAAGGCAATCGCCACCCAGGGAGCTGATGTCGCGATCTACGGCAATCAGTGGGGTGCCTGGGGGAACAGGCCGTATGCCGTGGCGCTGTCGGGGATGGTGGACGTGGTCTGGATCGAGGGGCCGGTCATGGGGCCATCCCTGCCGCCGCTGGATGCTCGCCGCAAGCCGCGGTACACCGCCTGGAATGCTCTGTGGTACAAGCTCGGCGCCGCGCAGGGCTCGCACCGGAAGCCGGTCTGGGGGATTCAATATCCGGCCAAGACCGGGCCCCGCTGGGAGATCGCCGCGCGGTTGGTGCTGGCTGAGGCGCAGGCAAATGGCGGCCTGATTGACCTGTGCTGGGGCATGGACAAGCTGAGCGGGGAGGAGTATGAGCTGCACCGGCAGCACATCAAGTTCCTGCACAGCCACCGGGGACTGCTTACCCGCCGAGAGGCGTATGCGAAGGTGGGCCTGATCTACTCGCTGCCAAGTGCACTGTGGCGGAAGTTCTCGCCGCTGGGGCTGCGGCACTCGCCGCATCTGACTGACATCACGACCATGGCGCGGCTTCTGGAAGAGGCGCATATCCCCTATGAGGTGGTGTGTCTGGGCCACCCGGAGGTCTTTGATGACACGGAGGAGCTGGCGCGGCTGAGCCGGTATCGGCTGCTCATTGCGCCCGCCGTTGACTGCCTGAGCGGGGCGCAAGTCGAGGCGCTGAGGACCTTCCTGGCAGCGGGCGGCGCCATCCTGACCACCGGTGAGTTCGCCACGCGCGATGAGGATTGCGTCGCGCTTGACAGGCCGAGCATCGAGGCCGGCAGGGAGCGCGTCGCAGCTCTCCCCGATGAGGCTGTGGCGGCATGTGGTGGTTGGGTTCCGGAGCAGGGAGTCCGGCCGCCGGAGGCAGCGCAACTCGAGGAGTTGATCCGCGGACACCTGGGCGACGCGCAACTGCTGACCACGACGGCCCCGCCCATGGTCTGGACCAACCTCTGGCTGGACGAGGCTCATCAGGTGCTGTCGGTGCAGCTTCTCAACTATGACCTCGAGGCCACGGCCAATGCGGTGCGCGCGGTGGAGAAGCTGGAGCTTGCCGTGATCTTGCCCGAGGGCTTCCGCTGTGACCGCGCCCTGCTCATCCCCGAGCGGGGCGAGCCGTCGGCGCTTGAGGTGAGGATCGAAGACCGGAGCGCATCGGTTGTGGTGCCGCGCCTGGAGCTGTGGGCGATCGTGGTCTTCACGGCAGGGCCGGGCCTCGAGGCGCTGGAGGCCCGCGCGCAGGCCCGCACTGCCATCAACAGGCTCGAGGTGGCGGCGCGGGGCACAGGGCAGCACCTCTACTGGCCCAAGGTGGTGCAGGCTCTACGCGCCACGCTGGCGTGGACCGACGAGGACTACGCCGGGGGAAGAGCGGAGGAGGCGCTGACGGTAGCACGTGAGCTGGCCGCTCTAGTCCGGGGACTCCTGGAGGAGGCCGCAAGGCGCAATGAGAGGGCGGAGCGCTCACATCGGGAGGCGCTTATCGCCCGCGCGGAGACGAGCGTGGTGGCTCTCGACTTCGGCCCAGGTCCCGCGGCCCCAGGCTTCACGCCCGTCGGCGCGGGAACCCTCTATGACCGCGCGCGCGGCTTTGGCTGGGAGGAGATGGAGGGACTGGCCGATGTGCTCCGTGCAGGGCCCGACGATCTGCACGCCGACTTCGTGGAGGGGCGGGGAGGGCGGACATTTATTGTGGACCTTCCCAATGGCGACTACAGCGTCACCGTAGCCGTCGGCGATGACCACTGGGGCTATCACTTCGGCGCACCGGTAACCATCTCCGCCCAGGGAACGGTGGAAGTCGAGGGCCTCGAGCGGCCGGCACGCGTCTTTCAACACGTGAGCTTTGGGACCCAGGTCACCGACGGGAAGCTGAAAGTAGGCTTCGACGGCCCGAAGGACTGGTGCGTGAACGCACTGCTCTTGGCCAAGGGCAACTAGGGCTTGGCTGCAGAGGTCCGCGGCATTATGGAGGGGCCGAATGGGGAAGGCGTCTTGCCGCGCAAGCGGGAAGACGCAGGGGCCCCATCCGAGCCTGCCCGCCGTAGCCTTGGCGAAGGCGCGCCCGACAAGACCAGGGGTCTCGGTGCGCTCAGGGAGGGTCAGGCTCGTGCATCCTGAAGCTGAGGAGTTGTTCGCGCTGGATGAGGCACTGCGGGCGGAGGGCCAGCGCGTGCTCGCCGACTCGGGCATCGGGGCCATCATAGACGAGGCGGGATTCGCTCCGGTCGGCAGCCAGGCTATGCGCACGATGACCTGGCGCGACCTGGACTTCGAGCGGCCCGAGAGCCCGCCGGACTGGGAGCAGCACTGGGAGATCGGCCGACGGCTGGCGATGACTGGCTGGTGCGTGCGCCTCAACTGCGTCAACGCCACCCGGGAGAGCCCCCAGGACCCGGGTCTGTACTGGGGGCTACGAGTCGCTCATCCCGACACGCGCGAAGCCACGCCCAAGGACGCCCCAAGCATCTGGAAGCTCGACCTCTGGCGCATTCCCCCCGACGACTTCGAGCGGAACCACCGGCAATGCGAGCGCTGGCTGAGCCTGATGACCGAGGAGAAGCGCGCGAGCGTCCTCGCCATCAAGAGGGCCCTCTGCTACGGGCCGGAGTATCGGAGGACCGTGCTCTCCATCCACATCTACCGCGCGGTGCTGGAGCACGGCGTTGGGGACCTGCC
>CBFDBV010000029.1:0-18855 GCA_965603135.1 uncultured bacterium | reverse complement strand
CGCGTGGTACCGGAGTTGGTGCGGCTGCGCGCGGAGAAGCTCGACATAACGCGCTCGGTGTTGCGGCCCGCGCACTCTGTGCATGTCGGCCGCTCCTTACGCCTGGAGCGGGGCGCCATTATCTCGAAGTGTCCGCCGCAGTCGGAGCACTGATACTCGTATATCGGCATGTCATTGTCTCCCCGTCTGGCCCTCTGTCGGGCCGTTCTGGGCTGACTAGCGTCGGGAGCGCGAGCGCCTCCGCCGACCTTTCTTGTCAGGGGGCTGGGAGTCGGCTTCCGCTCGTTCGGCCTGTGCCTCCTCCGTCGGGCTGGAAGCCCGACCTACGCGGTCAGGCTGCTGCTGTCCTGCTTCGGGCTTTGAGTCGGAGCGGGAGCTCCGACCTACGCGGTC
The DNA here is from genome assembly GCA_965603135.1 of uncultured bacterium. Classification (GTDB taxonomy): domain Bacteria; phylum Armatimonadota; class Zipacnadia; order Zipacnadales; family UBA5352; genus CBFDBV01. The sequence continues at coordinate 18,462 of CBFDBV010000029.1, read as the reverse complement.
CTCGAGAGGGTGGACCTCGCGTGCCGGCACTCGCACTGACCTGCCGTCCTCGAGCGTCACACCGAGTTCCTCAGTGAGCACGTGCACATCCTTCACCTCAGCGGTCCCGTGCTCCGTCTCGACCTTATCGCCTCTCTTTGGGAGCTTCTTGTGCAGCTCCTTGTACATCGCGTGTTCGAAGCGCAGGCAACACATCAGTCGGTCGCACAGGCCGCTGATCTTGCTGGGGTTGAGCGCGAGGCCCTGATCCTTTGCTATGCGGATGCCAACGGGCTCGAAGCTCCGCAGGAAGCTCTGACAGCACAGGGGCCTGCCGCAGGGCCCCAGCCCGCCCAGCAGCTTGGCCTCGTCGCGCACGCCCACCTGACGCAGCTCGATGCGCTTGCGGAAGGTCTTCGCCAGGTCGCGTACCAGCTCCCGGAAGTCCACCCTGCTCTCGGAGCTGAACGAGAACACGAGCCTGGTGTTGTCGAAGCTCAGGTCCGCGTCTATGAGCTTCATCGGGAGGTCGTGTTCAGCCACCTTCTCGGCGCAGACCTGCAACGCGCGCCGCTCCTTCCCCTGCTGCTCCTGGGCGTGGGCCAGGTCGTCCTCACTTGCCACCCTCACCACCGGCATCAGTTGCGCGGCCTCTTCCGCCGACATCCGCCGCCCCACCTTGATGACCTGCCCCAGGTCCACGCCCTTCTCGGTTCTAACGAGCACCTGCTCCCCGACCTTCACCGCCAACCCCTTAGAGGCGAAGCTGTAGACCTTGCCTCTCCGGCGGAAGCTCACGCCGACCTCAAGGACCTCGCCTTCGGGGTTCTGTTCACCAGTCATACCGGCTCACCTACGGCGTCACGCCTGCGTGTCTCGGGGTGCTCTTCGCGTGCGCGCAGCCATTCAATGATCTCCTCGAGCCCGGCCAGCATTCTGTCCGGCTCGTGTGCGTGGTAGACGAAGGTGATGCTGGTGGCCTCGAAGGTCGGGCGCGGGAGGCTGGGAGGGTCTTTCCTGCGCTTGCCCGCGACGGTCTCGCGGTACAGCTCCCCCAGGAGCAGCCGCTCTCGACGATTGAGCGCCACCTTCTTGCTCAGGCGCACGTGGATGCGCCCGTTGCGCGCGCCTACGTCTATGATACCCACCCCGCTGCAGCCGAGCTTGAGACGAGTGATCGCCATCAGATTCCTCACGGGCTGGGGTGGCTCGCCGTAGCGGTCATCTATCTCCCGGATGAGGTCGCCGAGTTCCTCGGCGCTGCCGACCGCCGCGAGCCGGCGATAGAGCGCGATGCGCTGGTTCTCCCCGGGGACGTACTGGGCCGGGACCACCGCCTCCAGCGGCAGGTCCAGGGCCGGGTGGCCCTCCTCGTCGCCCGCGACCTGCTCGCCCTTGAGCGCCTTCACCGACTCGGCGAGCATCTGACAGTACATATCCAGGCCCACGGCCGAGACGTGCCCGCTCTGCTCGGCCCCCAGCAGGTCCCCCGCCCCGCGAATCTCCAGGTCCCGCAGCGCCACCTTGAAGCCGCTGCCCAGCTCGCTGAACTCCTCGATGGCCTTCAGGCGCTGCTCCGCCTCCTCGGTCATCCGCTCGGGATAGCGGTAGAGCAGGTAGGCGTAGGCCTGGCGATTCGACCGCCCCACACGCCCGCGCAACTGATAGAGTTGCGCCAGCCCCAGGCGGTGGGCGTCGTCAATGATGATCGTGTTCACACTCGGCACGTCCAGCCCGTTCTCGATGATGGTGGTGCATGCCAGCACATTGAACTCGTCGGCGTAGAAGGCCATCATCACGCGTTCGAGATCGTCCTCGGGCATCTGTCCGTGCGCCACGGCCACGATCGCCTCGGGGACCAGGCGCTGCACCTGGGCGGCGACGTGGCCGATGGACTGGACCCGGTTGTGCACGAAGTAGACCTGGCCGCCACGCTGAAGTTCCCTGACGATCGCCTCGCGGATGAGGTCCTCGTCGCGCTCGCGCACGAAGGTCCGTATCGGCAGCCGCCCGGCCGGCGGATCGTTGATGAGCGATATGTCTCTGATGCCCGACAGCGCCATGTTAAGCGTGCGCGGGATCGGTGTCGCCGTCAGGGTGATGACATCCACCCCCGTGCGCAGCTTCTTCAGCCGCTCCTTCTGCTCCACGCCGAAGCGCTGCTCCTCGTCAATGATGAGCAGGCCCAGGTCCTTGAACTTGACATCCGCCATCAGCAGCCGGTGGGTGCCGATGACGATGTCCGCCCTGCCCTCGCGGAGTTCCTCGAGGATCCTGCGCTGCTGGGCGCGTGTGCGGAACCTGCTGAGCATCCGAATCTCCACCGGGTACTGGCCAAGGCGCTCGCGGAAGGTGTTCAGGTGCTGGTGGGCGAGCACCGTGGTCGGCGCCAGCACCGCCGCCTGCTTGCCATCCAGCACCGCCTTGAAGGCGGCCCGAATCGCCACCTCGGTCTTGCCGTAGCCGACGTCCCCGCACACCAGGCGGTCGGCCGGACGCTCCACCTGCATGTCCCGTTTCACGTCCTGGATCGCCTGCCACTGGTCCGGCGTCTCCTCGTAGCGGAAGGAGGCCTCCAGCTCCTCCAGCCAGGGCGAGTGCTTGGCGAAGGCGAAGCCGGTGGCGCGCTCCCGCTCGCTGTAAAGCTTCGTCAGCTCCGTCGCCAGGAGCCTGGTGGACTGCCGCGCCTTGCGCTTGGCCCGCTCCCAGCGCTTGCCCTGGAGGACGTCTATCTCCACCTGCGCGCCCTCCGAGCCGATGTACCGCTGCACCCGGTCGAGCTGCGTCACCGGCACGTACAGCTTGTCGCCGCGGGCGTACTCCAGCACCAGGTAGTCCCGCTCCATGTCGCCGATGGTCTGCTTGGACAGCCCCGCGTAGCGCCCGATCCCGTGGTTAATGTGCACGACGAGGTCGCCCTCATGCAGCTCGCGCAGGGAGGTGAGCGCGAAGCCGCGCTGATACCTGGCCGCCCGGGGCCGTCGCAACTTCCGCCAGCCGTAGATCTCGGCGGCGCTGAGCACTATCAGGTCCGCGGAGGGCAGCTTGAAGCCGCTGGAGAGGCTGAGGTCGCACACCACGATCTTGCCCGGCTCCAGCCTCAGCTCCTCCGCGCAGACGGCGACCTCGCGCAGGCCTCTGCCGCCGAAGGCCTCCGCGGTTTTGTGCGGCTCGGCGGAGCAGACCAGGAGGTACTTGCCCTCGTGCTGCCACTCATCAAGGCCCTCGGCCAGCAGCTCGAACTTCCCGCCGAAGCTGTCCACCGGCGGCGTGGAGAAGGGCATCACCAGCGCATCCGGCTGCCAGGGCACCTCTCGCCGCAACATGGTCAGATACGCGACGCGTGTGCGCGAATCGCCCTCCGGCGGCGGCCCCAGGTGCCTGGCCGCGAGCTGCTCGAACGGAATGCAGGCCGTGTCCGGCAGGCGCAGGTGCCGACCCAGCTTGACGCCGGTCTGATAGCTGTCCCTGGCGTCCTTGGCGAAGCCCTCCCCGTGAGCCTGCATCCTGACCGGCTCGTCAACTACGACCAGGCAATCGGCGGGCAGGTAGTCTCCCAGGGTCTCGCGCTCCGTGTAGACGTAGGGCAGATAGTGAACGAGTCCGTCGCTGGGCCGGAGCCGCTGGAGTTGCTCCAGGTCTTCATCGCGCCGCTCCCGGAGCCGGTCGGCCTCGCGCCGCTTGTCATTGCGTAGCAGCCGGTCCAGCTCGCGCCGAAACGCTCTGCGGATGAGTGGCAGCGCCCGCCGCACTCTCTCCTCGGTGAGCAGGATTTCGCCTGCCGGCCCGATTCCGGCGCGCTCGATCTCCTTCACCGAGCGCTGGGTGATAGGGTCGAACAGCCGCAGAGCCTCAATCTCATCTCCGAAGAGCTCGATGCGCACCGGGTTGGGCATCGCCGGGCAGGATATGTCCACGATCCCGCCCCGCAGGGAGAACTGCCCGACCTCGTCCACGAGGTCAACGCGCTCGTAGCCGAGGTCAACGAGCGCCATCCCCAGCTCGTCGCGGTCAATCTCATCGCCGACCCTCAGCTCACGCCGCGCCGCCGTCATAGCCGCCCGTGGGATCGTCTGAAGCATCAGCGCCTGGACGCTGGCGACGACGACCACCTCGTCTCCCGCGCACAGGCGCTCGAGGACGGTCAGGCGGTCGGCGACCTCGGCTCGTTCGGGGGTGACTCCGTCGTAGAGAGCGGAGGCGATGGAGGGATACACGAGCACGCGGCCCTCGGCCTGGGTCTCGGCGCGGTCGCCGAGCAGCCCCCGTAGATCATCGGCCAGCCGCCGGGCGCGCTCGTCGTTGTAGGTGGCGACCAGCGCGGTGCCCCCGTCGGCAAGCAGGCCCGCGATCAGCAGCGCCGATCCGCCCCCGCTGACTCCCTCGACACACACGGGCACACCGCCGCCGACCGCCTCGGCCAGCGCCGTGAAATCTGAGGATGCTCGTAGCCTATCGTGAAGACCGACGATGGGTGGCTGCTTCATTGCAATCCGGTCTTCGATCGCTCCGCCAGGCGCCTGCCCCCTGCACAGACACCATATGCCCGAGGGTCGCTCGGGCTGGTGTAATCGCTGTATCGCCTCGTGACTTGGTGCAGCAGATGTCGCCGTCCCGTGTCGCTGTTGCTGTCGTTGCTGCTGTTGCTGTCGTCGCTGCCGTCGCTGCCGTTAGAGCCTCTCCCATGCCAGCGCGGCGGCGCCGTACATCCCCGCGTCGTTGCCCAGCTCGGCCGGGATGATTTTGCTCACGTCGAAGCCGCTGATGTGGCTGCGATGGCGCACGGTACGCCGGATCGGCTCGAAGAGCAGGTCACCGGCCGCTGCGATGCCCCCGCCTATCACAATCAGATCAGGATCGCAGAGCACGATGCAATTGCACAGCGCAAGGCCGATGTAGTAACCCGTCTCGGCCATCACCTGGCACGCCAGCCCATCGCCCTCCTCGGCGGCCTCGGCGATGAGCCTCGGCGTGAGCTCGTCGTGGTCGCTGCCGACCTTCTCTCCCAGGATGCTCGGACGCCCCGTCTCCAGCAGGCGGATGGCGCGGTCCACGATGCCGTCCCTGCCCGCGATGGCCTCGAAACAGCCGTGATTGCCGCAGCCGCAGATGGGGCCGTCGGGGTCGAGGATCAGGTGGCCGACCTCGCCCATGATCTGCCTGGGCCCGCGGTGCACCTTGTTGTCGAGGGCTATGCCGCCGCCGATGCCGGTGCCGAGGGTGAGCATCACCAGGTTGTCCACGTCGCGCCCGGCCCCGTAGCGCAGCTCCGCCAGCGTGGCGCAGAAGGCGTCATTGCCGATGAAGGCCGGCGCGCCCACCTGCTCGCTGAGGATCTCAGCCGCCGCCACCCCGTCCAGCTCGTGAAGATTTGGGCACTGCTTGATGATGCCGGCTTCGGGGTCAACCGGGCCGGGGATGCCCACGCCGAGCCCGGCCAGCCGCTCGGGCGGCACGGCAGCCTGCTCGAGCAGCCCCCCCGCCGCCGCGGCAATGGCCCCGAGCACCAGCGGCTCCTCGTCGGAGCGAGGCGTGTCGTAGGATGCCTGGGCCAGCACCTCTCCGGCGCGGTTCACCACCCCGCCTGTGAAGGTCGTGCCGCCCAGGTCCACGCCCACCACGATCGCCTCGCCCCTGCTGCGAGCAGGCATGTCCGGCTTCCTCTTCTCCCGAGACGGGCCAGGAACTGTTTCATAACCGCCATGAACGGCATTGGCGGGCTGGAAGCCCGCCGTACGCGAGGTTGTGAAACGGGCTTCACTGATCGCGGAACGGGTCCTCATCCTCGTCGCCCGGCCAGGAGTCGCCCGGCGGCGGCGCCTGCGCGCCCTGCTGGGGCGGAGGGGCCTGTGCGCCTTGCTGGGAAGGAGGCGCCTGCGCGCCCTGCTGGGAAGGGGCCCCGGCGCCTTGGGCGCCCTCGCGCGCCTCACGATCGCGCCGGCTCTCGAGGAATTGCACCCAGCGGGCGTTGATCTCCACTCCGTAACCCTTCGTGCCGTCCTGCCGCTCCCACGTTCGCGACTGGATGCGGCCCTCGATGCCCACCAGCGCTCCTTTGGTCAGGTACTGGTTACAGGTCTCCGCCACTCTGCCGAAGGTCACGATGTCCAGCCAGTCAGTGACGTCCTCTTGGCCTGCATCGGCGTCCCTTCTTCGCGGTCGGTTGACCGCCAGTCGGAACTTGGCGATGGCCGTCCCGCTGTTGGCGTACGTCAACTCGGGGTCGTTGCCCAAGCGGCCTACCAACACCACGTTGTTAATCACTGTGCCCACCGCCTTCTTGTGTGAGGGGGCTCTCGCCCCTCATCGGCTCCGCTGTCCAGGCGTTCTATCTGACTGCGCGAGCGTGCTGCGAGACGCAGGTGCCCTTGATGACGTAGCGGAGGGCCGAGGCCCTCCGCTATGCTCTACGCGCCCGCATACCTCATAGCTGCCTGCTCTCCTGCCGCGACGCGGCTGCTAGGCCGACTCCTCCTCGGCAGCGCTCTCGTCCTCGGTCGGCGGCTCTGCCGGCTCTTCGGGCTCAGGCGCCGCAGCCTCCTCCGGCTGCTCGGCCGGCTCGCTTACAATGGCCTCCGGGTTGGGAACGAAGACGCGCCCCCGGACTACCTCCTGCCGCACCGCGAAGTCGGCACCAAGCGCCTCCACCACCTCGGCGGTCCCGCGAAAGTACAGGAGCTTGTAGACGCCGTGCGTGTGTCCGTCTATCTCGTAGGCCAACCGTCGTGTGCGGAAGTCCCGCGTGGCCTCCACCTCGCCACCGGCCTGTCTGACCACCTCTTCTAGCTGCTCTGCCTGCTGCTCTACCTCCTGGTCGGACAGCTCGGTGCTCAGGATGTAGATCGCTTCGTAAAGGGCTTGCTCTTCGGTCACTTTCGTGACTCCTTCCTATGGCCTCATTGGCTGCGCACGTCTGTGAGAGGACCTGGTGCGCAGCAGGAAGGGCGGCGTGCGCGGATCTTATTTCAATCCCGCTTCAGACCTTCAACCTTCCCCAGGACGCAGACGCATCCTGGAGGCATTATAGCACAATCCCTCCCCCCACGCAACTGACGCTGAATCCGAGATGTGCTCTGAGATCAGCGCACGTTCGCGTGCTGCGCGGGCGGATCGTGGCCTTGTCGTGATGGGTGTGCAGGGGTATAATGCGGACGTGGAAAGCCCGCGCCGAGATCGCTGACAGTAGGGGAGAGCAGCAGTGGCAACGCCTCAAGCTCGTGGGCGTACGTGCCGCATTCCAGATGCGTCGGTGGGCGAGCGTGTGCAACGTGGATCCTCCGCTACGCCGCCGCCTGCGGAGCACGGCGCACTGTCCGCTCGGTCCCAGCGCCTGCGGCAAGCGGTCCTGGGCGAGGCTGACGTGTTCGCAGAGCAGCCCCTGTGGCTTGCCGAGTCCTTTCGGCAGACCGAGGGCGAGCCGCACCGCGAGATGCGGGTGGCGAAGGCCGTCGCTCACCTGTTCGCTGGTATGCCGATCCGCATTCGCGAGGGCGAGGTCCTCGTCGGCTGGCACCCGAACAGCCGCCCGGATGGTGAGAGCGCCAGGGCCATCGAGGAGGCGAACCACTACCTCGGTCGGCAGCACTGGCGCGGCTTCGTCTCCGAAGGGCACATGGCTCCGGACTATCCCACGGTGCTGCACGTCGGCCTGGACGGGGTCCTGCAGCGCATCTCCGACGGCGCCGCCGGGCTTGATCCGACCTCGCCCCAGTACCCCGCCAAGCAGGCGTTCTACGAGGCTTCTCGGATCGCCCTCGAGGGCTTTGAGAAGTTGATCGTCCGCTACGCTCAGCTGGCGGAAGAGATGGCCGAGAACGCCGAGGACCCGCACTGGGCCGAGGAGCTGCGCGAGATCAGCCGCGTCTGCGACCGGATTGCCCGCCATCCCCCGCGCACCTTTCGCGAGGCGATTCAGCTCGCCTGGTTCATGTTTCTGGGCGCTGCCCTCGAACAGGGCCGCAGCCACGGTTGTTTCGGTCCGGGACGAATTGACCAGTACCTCCACCGGTTCTACCTGGCGGAACGTGAGGCGGGCGCCCTGGACGAGGAGCTGGTGGATGACCTGCTCGCCCAGCTTTTCATCAAGTGCAACGAGTTCCAGGGGGCCGGGATGAGCGCCGTGATTCTGGTCATCGGCGGGCGCAAAGCCGATGGCTCCGACGCGACCAACGAACTCTCGCACAAGATACTCGATGCCTGCGATCGTGTTCGGATGTACTTCCCCGGCGTTGACGTATCCTGGCACCGGGACCTGGACCCCGGGTTTATGCGCCGCGCCATCGCGCTGCTCAGAAACGGGAAAGGCCAGCCCTCGTTCTTCAATAGCGACGTCATCGTCAAGGGCCTCGTGCGGAAGGGCGTCCCCTTCGAGCACGCGGTTGACCACCTGCCCAGCACCTGCACGGAGACCTCGGTGATGGGCCGGTCGAACCCTTGCGTCGCGTGGCCCTACGTGAACGTGGCCAACTGCCTGCTCTACGCCCTGTTCGGCGGGCGGCATCCCCTCAAGGGGACCACCGACGAGCTCGCGGCCGATGTCGGCCTTCGGCCCACCTCCCTGCCGCAGAGCTGGGTGGATGCTACCGAGCGTCTGCTTGCGGGCGAGCCGCACACGTACGAGGAACTCAAGGCCGCCTTCATGACGGTCCTCAGGCACGCCGCTGAGGGTGCGGTCGCGCAATGCCAGGCGGAGCTGCACCTGGAGTCAGTTCACCGCCCCTTCCCGCTGCTGTCCTGCTTCATCGAGGGCTGCCTGGAGAAGGGCCTCAACATCACGAAGGGCGGGGCCCTTTACAGCTTCATCCAGCCCGAGGCGGTCGGCGTGTCGAACGTGGTGGACGGCCTGGCGGCGGTCCGGACGCTCGTGGCGCAGGAGGGCCGCTTCGGCCTGGACGACTTCCGCGCGGCCGTCAGGGCGGACTTCGAGGGATGCGAGGACCTGCGCAGGGCGATTGCGCGCGACTGTCCCAAGCACGGCAATGACATAGCGTGGGTGAACGACCTCTTCGGCGAGGTCGCGGGAAGCTGGTGCACCCTCATCGAGCGGCACACGAACGTGCTCGGAGGGCCGTTCCTGCCCGGCTTCCTGGGCTGGACCGTCTGGATCCGCTACGGCGAGATGACCGCGGCGACCCCCGATGGCCGCAAGGCCGGCGAGCCACTGGCGAACTCGATTATGAATTGCACCGGGGTGCAGCTCAAGGGCTTCCCGGCGCTGGTGCTGTCCACGAGCAGGCTGGATCAGTCGCGCGCCCTGGGCGGCGTGGTCTTCAACGTGCGCTTCCAGGCCGATGTGCTGGCCGGGGACAAGGGCGTCGAGGCGCTCAAGGGCCTGACCGAGGCCGCCTTCGACCTGGGCGCGTTTCAGTTGCAGTTCAACCTGGCCAGCACGGAAGTTATGCGGGACGCGCAAGAGAACCCTGAGGAGTACGCGGACCTGTTCGTAAGAATCGGCGGCTACCTCGTCCCCTTCACCCTCCTGCCCCCGAACGCGCAGGAAGAGGTCATAGCCCGGACCGAGTTGGGGCTGTAGGATGCAGCAGAGCCCGCGGGACCTTCGCCGCGTCGAGGGAACCCTCTTCAGCATTGACCAGACGGCGCTCCACGATGGCCCCGGCGTTCGGATGAACGTTTACCTCAAGGGCTGCCCCCTGCGCTGCTTCTGGTGTCACAGCCCCGAGTCGCAGTCCTTCGGGCCCGAGATCGTCTGGTACGAGACCCGGTGCGTGCGCTGCGAGCGCTGCATCGAGGTCTGCCCGGAGGGGATCCGGTCGCTTGGCCTGATTGACGAGGCGGACCGCGCGCGGTGCCGGCTGTGCGGGGCGTGCGTCGAGGCCTGCCCGACGGGGGCGCTGGAGATGGTGGGCCGCAAGGCACAGGCGGGCGAGATCGCGGATGAGGCGGCGCGGCTGAAGCCCTTCTTCCGGCGCACGGGCGGTGGGGTGACCCTGAGCGGCGGCGAGCCGACCGCGCAGCCCGAGCTTTCGTACGCCATCGCGGCGCTGTGTCAACAGAGCGGCATCCACGTGGCGATGGAGACGTGCGGCGCGGTGACCTGGGAGGTGCTCGAGCGGCTGTCGCAGGTCGTGGACCTCTTCCTCTACGATGTCAAGCACGTGGACCCCGTGCTGCACGAGGAGTACACGGGAGCCTCCAACGTCCTCATCCTTGACAACCTCCGGCGCCTGGCCGAGGCTTCTGCCGGGGCGGAGGGCGCCGACATCATCGTCCGGGTGCCTCTGATCCCCACCATCAACGATGACCTCGAGACGATCCGGGCCATCGCGGGGCGCGTGGCGGAGTTGGGCGTGCGCCGGATGACGCTTCTGCCCTTCAATCCGGCGACGGCGGGCAAGTACTCCTGGGTGCGCCGCGAGGGGCCGCTTGAGGGAGCCACGCGCCAGAGCCAGGAGCAGTTCGCGAGTCTGGCGCACGTGGTCCGGGAACAGGGCCTCGAAGTGCGCCCGGCTTAGGAGCTCGGCCTCGTGCTGCGCTCCTACTCTGCCGCGAAGAAGGTGAGGCCCTCGATGATCGTGTCGAAGTCGTGCTGGGCCTCTTCGCGCAGGTCCTCGCCGGTGGTCACGCTCAGGATCCAGAGGCGGCCCGCGCGGCGGGCAAAGAGCGTGTCACAGTATATCGGCCCGCCCATCGAGACCATCTCGGTGCCCCACTTGCCCATCGGCAGCGTGCCATCGTGCAGCGGGTACTTGTACAGCTCGTGCTGGAAGCTCCCCCCGTAGTACAGCTCGACCAGCTTGTCGAGGTCAAGCTTGTTGGGCACGTTGACCACGCGCAGGTGGGCGAGGTAGGGCCGGAAGCGATGGCGCGCGAGCAGCGCGGAGGGATCGCTGCGGGGCACGAACTCCCAGCCGCCCGGCAGCTCCAGCGTCACGCCCAGCGTCGCGTCAACGTAGGCCCGCTCGCCGAGGTCCCCTCGCAGCCTCGGTCCGCGCAGCGCGGCCTCGCTGATCCTCTCGCCGGCGCGCGCGTGGGCTTGCCTGGACATCTCCGCCATCAGCTCCGCGTGCGCTGCGATGAGGTTATCCTCAAGCTCGGTGAGGCGCAGGTAGTACTCGGCCGACTGTGCCTTGCTCTCCAGGCCGAGCTTGCGGTAGACGCCCGGCAGCGTGGCCTGCGCCAGGCGGTTGTTGGGATTCTGCGCCAGCGCCTGCTTGAGATGCTTGGCCGCCGCCTCATACTGCCCCTTGTCCTCCAGGATTTGCCCCGCGCGGCTCAGCGCCGCCGAGGCCGCCTGCTGCTTGCCCTGCTGTGCCAGCGCCCCGGCCAGCCTCACCTGGTACGAAGCGTTCTCAGGGTCCAGCCGCGTCGCCTCATCGAGCAGCCGCACCGCCTCATCGAGCTGCCCCTTGGCGAGCGGCTCCATCGCCTTCATGTAGGCCTCATTGGCGCGCGCCACCCGCCACCGATAGATCGCCTCGCGCTCGGCGGGCAGTTCGCGCTCGCAGGTGCGCGACTGCACCGGCACGTCCTCGTACACGCCCAGCAGGTTGACCAGCCATCGGCCGGGCTTGACGATCACCTGCCCGCGGTAGTACATCCCCGTGGAGGTGCCGCCGTCGAGGTTGATGGCCTCGATGCAGCCCAGGCCCTTCATAAGCTTCGCCAACTCCCAGAGGCCGACGTGCTGGCGCGTCACCGCCATCAGCAGCTTGTTGGCGGGCGTCAGACCCACGGCGGTCCGGCTCGCCCGGCCCAGCACGTGGCTATCTGAGAAGCCCTCGTGCCGCGGCGCCAGGACGACCTCGCCCTGGCTGAGCAGCGTCGGCCCGCAGCCGAGCACCGTCTCGAACGGGCCCCAGTCCTGGTGCCGGCCGTAGGGCACGCGCTCGAAGACCACCCGGTTGTCCGGGGTGATCGCCATGACGCTCCCCATCCCCCCGAAGTATGCCAGCCGGCCGTCAATCACGAGGTCGCCGACGGGGAGCTTGGTGGCCTTGGAGAAGAAGGTGCCGGTCACGGCGGCGGTGGGCTGGGTGCGGCTGCATATCCACTGGATCGGCTCCACGCCGCCGGGGAAGCCCAGCGCGACGATGGGGGTGACCTTAACCTTCGGGCTGTTGAGATTGACCTGCACCACGTGGCAGCCGACGCCGTTGACGAACTCAATGCGGTAGCCGATGCTGCGAGCGGGGACGCAACCGGTGCAGATGGCAAGGGCGAGCGCGCAGACGACCACTTGGAGGCGCGCGGGGGAACACCGCGCGCCGTGGCCTGACCCGGTCCAGGCTCGGCTCACTGCGGCACCCTCCAGGCGGCGTTGGCGGCCGCCTCCAGGTCATCTCCCCAGCCGACCAGGCCGAAGCACTGCTCGCCGCGCTCTCGCGCCGCCAGCGCCTCGCGCGCCTTGGCCTCGGCATCCCCTCTGACCTCCAGCAGGTAACACACATCGCGCCTCGCCGCGTCGCTCAGGGCCGCCGCCAGGGTCGCCGATTCAAGGACCTCCGGGCCCCAGACAAGGACGATCTCGGGCGGCCACTGGCTGAGGATCTCGCGGCACTCGCTCTCCCGGCGGTGCGAGGCGTCGAACGGTGCGAAGAGCGTCACCGGCGGGTCGAAGCTGCGCGCCGCCGCCACCAGCCGGTCGGCGAGCCCCTTGTCCCAGGGGCCGCAGCACAGGTCAACCATCAAGCAGCGGACGCGCAACTGCTCGATGACGCCTCGGACCGCGGCCTCCATCGTGTCGGCCGAGGGACTGAGGCAGGAGTTGAGCGCGGCCACCGGCTCCAGGCCCCATTGCCGGACGACCCGGCAAGCCTCGTGGCCTCGAAGTTCCCAGTCGTCGGGCCCGTCAGAGGGCACGCCCGCGGGCACGACGACCATGTTGAACTTGAGTCTCGCCAGCTTCTTCACCGCGTTCGTCAGGATCGCTGGTTCCCCGCCCAACCCCTCCACGCAACCGACCCGCCACGGTAGCTCGGGCCTGTCGTCAATCCTGGCGGACAGTATGCGAACTCCCCCGCCCGGCTCGGGCCGCAGCAGGTCAATGAGGGTCATCATCGCCCACAACGCCCCCTGCGGGGTCGGTGCGTGGATGTGCACGCCGCTCTTGTCAACCTCCAGGTGGTAGCTCTCTCTTGCCGGCCAGTCGGCCGCCGCAGGCCGGTCAACCGTGACCTGCAAGGTGGCCGCTGCCCGCGTGGGTTCGGCGCCCATCAACTCCGCCAGGGCCTCACGAATCATCATCCGCGCACTCGCCATCAAGTCCCCATCGGGGAGCGCCACCCGCAGGCCCTCGCCGGGCCTCAGGACCAGGTCGCCCTTTTCCGTCCCGTAGGCGGCTTGCTGGGGGGGCCTCTCCGCCACCGGAGGGCCGATGGTCACCCACTCCACGGCTCCCTGGCCGCCCCTGGGCCCCTGAAGGCGCACGGTCAGCCATGCGGGGCCCCCACGCCCCGAATCGAAGTTGCAGGAGACCTCTCCGCGCACGATGCGCCCCACGGCGAGTTCGGCAAGCACCTTCGCGTCCGCGACCCGCACCAGGCTCACGATGACCCCGCTCTCGGCAATGTCCCAGGCCGTGGCCAGCACCCGCAGAGACAGTCGCCGGCCGGCGGGCAGTTCCACCACCTGCGTGAGGCCGCCGTCACCGTCGGCTCGCAGGGTCATGTGCAGGTGCTTCTCTTCGCCTTCGCCGGCCCGGAGGCAGCGCACAGCGCCGTGCAGGGGCCGCCAGGCTGCGAACCAGGCCCTGCCGCCGACCTGGAAGTCTCCGTTGCGCACAATCTCCGGCGCGCGGTCCGCCAGCGCCGGCGCCAGCAGCAGCACACTCAGAGCGATCGTCACTCTTCTTGCGGTCATTCCCTCGCCTCTCAGCTCCGCCGTCAGTGATGTGCAACGCGGCTCAGAACTGCTCGCTTGCTCCCTCCCAGCCTCGGGCCTCGATGACCTTCCATGCGCCTAGCTCGCGGCGCAGCTTGGCGGTGACCTCCAGCCTCGTCGAGCTGCCCGCGCCCACCGGCCCTCCCACCGCGAACTCCACGTCCGCCCTCAGGGTCGCCTGATCGCCGCTGATCTGCAGGTCTGTCAGTTCCACCACCAGGTCGAAGGGCGCCGGCTCGCGGAAGGCTGCGATCACCAGCCGCGAGAGTTGCCGCTGGTCATTGCCGGCGTCATCATGGTAGTCCCGCGAGACGTGGTCCAGAATCTGCGATCCCTTCTTCTCCTCAACAGCCTGTTCGACGCTCGCGACCAGCTCGAGAATCTGTTGCCGGTCATCCTTGGTCGGCCCGCGCAGCACGAAGCGGTGCACCGCCGCTCCTGCTATCACGAGCAGCGCGAGCACAACGAACTTGGTCGCTCTGAGCTTCACGGTCGGCCTCCCACGTTGCCCGGCGGGGCCCATCGAGTCTTATTCGCCCCTTCAGCGGCTGCTCCCTGCCTTTGCCGTCGTTGGCTGCTGTTAGCCGCCGTTAGCCGTCGTTCGCTGCCGTGTGAGTCCGTACAAGAAAAAGCGGCCGGCCGCGCGGGGGTCAACGCGCGGCCGGCCTTTAGGTGTGCCGAGGTGCGCTACGTCCGCGGGTTGAGTATCCGCTCGGCCACCTTATCCGGTTCAACCTTGTAGGTTCCGCCCTCGATGCTGGCCTTGAGTTCAGCCACCCTTTCCTGGCGTACTTCGGGGACCTGCGCCAGCGCCGCACGCGCCGCCTGGACCTCCTGTGCGCGCTGGCTCAGCATCACCTGATCCGCGCCGCCGACGCGGGCGGCAGGATCGGTGTGCACGGGGCCGGTGCCCTCCACCGCCCCCGGGGTGACTCGCCCGACGCTGCTGCGGCCGATGCAATGAAGCTTGCTGGGATCTATCTTCATCTGTTGCATCCTCTCTTGCCGCGAGTCACTGCGATATCTGTGCGCTCATATCGCTTATCGGCGGCCCGGGGCATATCTTTAGGGTTCGCGCCCTACTTTTCCCGTCTTGTTACTTGTGCGTGGCGGTCCGTTCGCCGTTTCGTGGAAGCCTTCTGCCTCCTCGAAGTGCAGGAAGGCGCCGAGGGCGACTTGTCCGCCATAGCCTTGGCGAAGGGGGATGCGCTCCGACGCCGGTGCCAGCCGAACCTGCCGCGGACGGGCTGAGCGCCTCAGAACTCCACCGAGTCGCGCACCTGCTTCATCTCGTCCTGCGGCAGGCCGCCGACCAGGGTGAAGCTGAAGTCGCCGACGTGCCAGCTCAGCGATCTGCCCGCACGGCCTGCCGGAGGCGGCGCCCCAAGCGGCCGCTGGAAGATGCTGAAGGTGTCCACGCCGTTGGAGAAGGGCAGCCACAATATCACTTGCCCGCCCTGGCGCGTCACCGCGACCTGGCTGGTCTGGAGCC
Source organism: uncultured bacterium (assembly GCA_965603135.1). Lineage (GTDB taxonomy): Bacteria > Armatimonadota > Zipacnadia > Zipacnadales > UBA5352 > CBFDBV01. The sequence continues at coordinate 3,152 of CBFDBV010000029.1, read as the reverse complement.
GGTAGCCCGGGGGCAGGTAGCGAGGAATCAGCGCGCGGAACCCCACGACCTTCTCGGCGGCCGGCAGCTTCATACGCCTGGGCGGTGGTGGCGCGTTCTGCACGGTGCAGCCGGCCGGCGGCGTGAAATCGAACATCCCGTCCGCGTATTGAGGCTGGTAGTTGATGGCTTCATAATAGGCGGACGACTTGATGAGGCCCTTGCAGTCGAACTGCTGGGTCTTGAGCGGCACGTAGTGCTCCGTATCAATCCAGGTCTTCTTGACGGGCACGCCCTGCCTGGTGGAGACCAGAATGATGTGTGCCGGGCGGCTGGCGATGGTCTCCGTGCCCAGATGCTGGATCCTCATACGTGTGCGCAGCCGGTCGAGATCCGTCAGTCGCTGGGCGCACAGGTCCTCGGCTGTGGGCAGCTCCCGTCGCACCACACTCGCATGCTTGGGCGAGTACTCCCACTGTACCTGGCCGTTCCTGATGCACAGCCTCCCCCTCTGGTCCTCAGGAGCGATCACGGCCCAGCGCCGCTTTCCGGGCGCTTTCTCGTACACCTGCTCCTGGTAGCCGCGCACCTTCTCTCCGCCCCGGAAGATCACGACCGTCTTGAGGCCCGAGAAGCTGACGGTACCCTGTGCCAGGATGCTCTGTCTGAGGACATTGAGGGCCTTGTCGCTGACCTGCGCGTGCGCGCAGGTCGCCAGGGCGACCAGTATTCCCAGCGCCAGCGACGCAGACCTCGCGGTTCCTCTCATCGCCACGAATCTCTTCAGCTCTCTATGGCTGTCGCCACGTGCCCCGCCTAGTGACTGTACGTAACCAGGTGGACGCCCGCGTCCTCTGACAGCGTCTGCATCATCGCCAGGGTCTCGTGCTGGAGCACCAGGCTCTCAAGGTCAACGGTGGCAGCAGGGGACGAGTCTGCCGGGGAGCTATCAACGACTACGACAGCGTGGCTGCCGGGCTCGGGCGTGCCGCCGACCCCGTGATGGAGCGCAATGCCACCGCCGAAGAGCAGCACGAGCGCCAGCCCGACCGCTGCCGCGCGGGCCCACTCAAAGGCCGGCGCGGGCGGCGACAGCCATCCCAGCGTGCGCTGGTACCAGCCGACGCGCCCCGGCTCGGTGGCGCGCACCTCTGCCATCACCCGCCCGGCGAATCCGGTCGGCACCGGCTCCTGCGCGCTCTGCCGCATCAGCCGACGCGTCGCGCGCAGCGCCTTCGCCTCACGCTGACACGCCTCACATTCCCTGAGGTGCTCTGCGGCCTCGGGCTCAAGCTGCTCGAGTTCGCCCCAGCATGCCACCAACAGGCGGTGAACCTGCTTGCACGTCATAACTGCTCGACCTCCAGCTCCCCGACGTCAACCAACTGCTCCAGCATGTCCTTGAGCTGCGACCGCGCGTTGAACAGACGGCTCTTCACCGTCCCCAGCGGGCAGCCGAGTATCTCCGCGATGTCCTCGTAGCTCTCCCCCTGAAGCTCGTAGAGCACGACCACGGCCCGGAGCTTCTCCGGCAGCTCCGCCACCGCCTGCCTCACCAGCTCCTGCATCTCCCGCCGCTGTGTCAACTGCTCCGGGCTGCCGCTCTCGTCGGCGATCTCGCGCTCGTAGTCGCCCTCTTCGGATTCGAGCGGCTCATCGAGCGAGAAATCGCCGGTGCTCTGCCGCCGGTTGCGCCGCGCAACGTCAATGGCCAGGTTGCTGGCTATGCGATACAGCCAGGTATGAAAGCTCGCCGCGCCTCGGAAGTGCGGCAGGGACCGATAGGCCCGCACGAAGGTCTCCTGCGCCACGTCCTCGGCCTCATCCGGGTCCCCCAGCATCCGCGAGACGTACCCGTATATCTTGTCCTGGTAGACCTCCACCAACTGCCCGAACGCGGGGCGGTCGCCCGCCTTGGCGCGTTCGACGAGGTCTTCAACGGCCTCCTGCGCCAGACCTGCGTCTGTCGTCATCGTAGACGTGCAGCCGCCGGGATTGTTCAGTCCCCGCCGCGCTCCTCTCCTTCCTGGGCTGGTCCGCCGAGGTAGATGTATCGGTCGAAGAGCTTCTGATAATCCGACCAGCGATTGCCCGAGTCCGCGCCGGCTTGTACCACCTGGCTGAAGTACTGCACGTGCGCGTCCAGGTTGTCGGCGTAGTGCAGCGCACAGGCCTCCGCGGTCATCGGCAGCACCGGCGCGCCGTACTCCTTCTGCCCGTGGTGGCTGAGCAGCAGGTGGGTCAGACGGTTCGCCAGCTCCTCGGGGAAGTCTTCGTCCTCCTCGATCTCGTCCATCACCATCCGGTCGGTCAGCACGATGTGCCCCACCAGCCGCCCGGCATCTGTGTACTCGAAGGCCGCGCCGGTCTCCAACTCGTGAATCTTGCCGATGTCGTGCAGCAGCGCGCCGGCAATGAGCAGGTCGCGGTCCAGCTCCGGATGGATCTCGCAGACCGTGCGCAGGATCTCCACCACCCCGACCGTGTGCTCCAGCAGCCCGCCCACGTGCGCGTGATGCAGCCTCTTGGCACCGGGCGCGGCGCAGAAGCTCGCCAGGAACTCCTCGTCGCCGAAGAACGCGTCCACTATCTTGCGCAGGCGCGGGTCCTTCACTTCCTCGATCTGCTGAAGCAGCCGCTGCTTGAGCGCATCGAGGTCTCGCGGGCTTTGCGGCAGCAGCTCCGCCTGCTCATAGATGCCCTCATCGGCCTTCTTCAGCTTCTCGATGACGAGCTGCATCTGGCCGCGGTATGACTCCGCGTTACCGCGCACGATGATGGCATCGCCCATCTCGAAGAGCTTGGCTGCGTCCTCGGCGTTATCCCACATAACCGCGCCGATCTCGCCGCTGGCATCGCCGAGGGTGAGCCTCAGGTACTGCCCGGGCTTGCTCTTGAACGACGCCAGCGACTTGTCCTTGACCGCATAGGTCGCCGTCACCCGCTGCCCCACCGTCAACTCCGCTATCTTCTTGCTCGCCATCTCTGCTCGCTCCTCTATCTGTGGGCGACTCGCCTAAGCACCACCAACTGCCCGCAAGATCGCGGGAGCCAGTGCGTCTGCGCAGCGTGCAAGCTACTGCTCTAGTGGCCCCTCCAGGGCATCCAGTCTGTTCCGGGCCTCCTCCCCTGTCGGGCCGTCCGGGTCGAGCTTCGCAGCCTTCTCCCAGTCG